>CAUEYG010000008.1 GCA_959021945.1 uncultured Eubacteriales bacterium
ATTAATATTTGTGTGAACGCCATGATCCGCCATAATATTGACCTGCCTCTGGCCATCTTTCCGGCAGGGACAGCCAATGATTTTGCTTATTACTTTGAAATCCCCAATGACATTGGCGGCATGATGGATATTGCCCTGGGAAACCGTTTTACCCATGCTGACGTAGGAAAAGTAAATCAGAGACACTTTATTAACGTTGCCGCTATGGGGGCCTTAATTGATGTAAGCCAAAAGACGGACCCAAACCTGAAAAACACAATCGGAGTTATGGCCTATTATTTGAAAGCAGTGACGGAAGTCCCTAATTTGCGGGCCCATAAGGTAAAGATGATCACACCTGAGGCAACTTATGAAGAAGAGATGTACTTTATGGTGGTTATGAACGGCATTTCTGCAGGCGGATTCAAACGGATTTCGCCGGAATCAGAAATTAACGATGGCCTCATGGATGTGATTTTGTTCCGCAAAATGCCTATTTTGGAGCTGGGACCCTTGTTATTTAATGTGATACATGGAAACCATTCAAAGAATAAACACGTATTGACCTTTCAGACCAACAGTCTTAGAATTGAGTCAGAAGATGATATTTCCACGGATATTGATGGGGAAAAGGGAGAAAAATTCCCATTGGAATTTTCTTTGCTCCACAACAGGCTCAGGATTTTTACAAAGGAGGATGATATATAGATGATTCGTTTTAAAATGGCAGAAACAAAGGATTATGAAAAGCTGGTGCCCTTTTTTATTGAAAATGAATTGGAATTTTCTGAAGAAGAGCCGGTGCCTACAGACCTGGTAAAGTGCTGGGAAGTGACCCAGGGTGAAGAAAAGCATTTAATGGCGGCTCTTGTTCTGGCAAAACGGGAAGGAGAGTTTATTATTGACGGTATTGCTGTGGACAAACTTTACCGAAAGCTGAAGATCGGAAAAGTCCTCCTGGACAAAGCAGTGGAGGAAACCCTGCAAAGAGGCGGCAGCAGTATTTATCTGGTGGCCCGGGCGCCGGAGTTTTTTAGAAAATATGGATTTAAAACCGTGCCAAGGGAAGAGGCTCCCAACTTTTTTGAATGCCTTACTTGTCCCCAGTATGGAAAAACATGTCATCCAGAGGTGATGAAGCTGGATTTACAGTAATATTTATCCCCCTAAAGCAATATATTTTACAGATACTTTGCTTTTAGGGGGACTTTTTATGGAAAAGATTCTGGAAGGAAACAGTGTGCAGCTGGTGGGAAACGTGCTGTCAGAACTGGAATTCAGTCACAAAACGTACGGAGAAGTGTTTTATATTCTATTGCTGGGAATTTTACGAAAGAGCGGCTATGAAGACAACATCAGGCTGATGGTGTCGGAACGGCTGATCTGGAATATGGAATTAGAGCCGGGATGCACAGTTGAAGTATCCGGACAGATTCGTACCTATAACCAGGAATATGAAGGCAGAAACAAACTAAATGTGGTGGTGTTCGCCAGGGATCTGCAGATCCTAGATGGACCGGTGCCTCATGAAAATTTTGTTTCGCTGGAAGGGTTTGTGTGCAAAGAACCCATTCGAAGGACTTCTCCCTTGGGAAGAGAGATCTGTGATATTATGCTGGCGGTCAATCGCATGTACAACAAATCGGATTATATCCCCTGCATTGCCTGGGGCAGGAATGCGGCTTACGGAGGAGAATTGGCAGTAGGCAGCAAACTGAGAATTGAGGGACGGATTCAGAGCCGCGAATATAAAAAGAGGGATGACGAGGGCAATGTAAGCATTAAGACAGCCTTTGAAGTGTCTATTGTGAAAATTGAGGATTGCTAAAAAGGGACTGGGCCGCATCAAGAGCTTTTTCTTTCTTGCTGCGGCATCCCTTCTGAGAACAAGATACAGGACTGCTAGGCCTGATAAAGATTCCTGTCTGTTATTTGAGACAGCTTGTCCCGGAATACAGTAAGCTCCGGTGTAAAATCTTCTTTCGTATGATTGCCGATTTCCGTTTCCAAAACTTCGGCAGAGCGGGCCAGATATGTAAGTCCCAGGGTGGCGGCAAGGCCCTTGACAGAATGTGCCAGCCTTTTGGCGCCCTCTCTGTCATCAGATGCCAAATAATGCTCCAGCTCGTCACAAGTGTTGGCATAATTGCGCTTGAACTTGGCTAAATGTTTTTCATAAAGGGCGGAGTTGTTGCCAAGGTTTTCAATGGCGTCTGCCTTTCCTGCATAAGGATTTTCTACAGGAACGTCTGCCTCTTTGCCGGGCCATGTATTGATATAAGGAGAAAGAGCTCTGTAAAGCTGATCGTATTTAAAAGGCTTAAATACAAAATCAGCAAAAAGATCTTGATATTGCTGCTGCGTTGCATAATCCATGCTGGTGGCTGTCAGGGCAATAATAGGAGTTGTAATGCCCATCTCCTTTAGCTTGCGGGAGGTTTCATAGCCATCCATAACCGGCATATGAATATCCATGAAAATCACCTTGTAGTAATCAGCGTCGGCTTTTTCACACATGTTTAAAGCTGCAAATCCGGAAAGCGCATGATCACAATTAATATTTACCTTAGATAAGAGCTCGCTGACAACATCGTAATTGAGCGGAGCATCCTCTACTACCAGGACTTTTTCTCCGTGTCCCTGCAGAATAGGCGAGGGTAAATTTTCCTCTTGTACAGGAGGATTTTTCGGTGCTTTTATAGTAAAGAAAAACATGGAACCAACTCCTTTCTTGCTTTCAGCCCACAGATCTCCTCCCATATGCTCTGCAATATATTTACAGATTGGCAGACCCAGACCCGTACCCTGGTGAAGCTTTGTTAAATAGTTTTTTGTTTGATAAAATTCGCTGAAAACATTGGACAGGTCTTCTGGGTCAATGCCAATGCCAGTGTCCTCAATGACGAATTTCACAGTGACTGTGTCCCTGTATTCTTCTGGAATTGAAACACTGATTCGAATGTGTCCTTCATTTGTAAACTTGCAGGCATTACTGATTAAATTGGAAAGAATTTGTTCCACCCGCGACCGGTCTAAATAAAGATGCAGGTCAGGGTCAAACCCATAATCACAGAGCAGGCAAATTTGTTTGTGGGACGCAATGGGATGAAATTTTTCAAAAAGGGAATCCATCAACTCTTTTAGTCGGAAATGAGCTGTGTTTTGACGGAACTTACCTTTTTTCAAGCTGGAATAATCCAGGATTTCATTGATTACTTTACGCAGGGAATCGGAAGAATCACCAATTTTTGAAACCAAATCTCTCTGATGAGGGTTGAGGTTTGTTTCTTCAAGAATATGGTTCAGCCCAAAGATCGCATTGAGCGGAGTTTTTAATTCATGAGAAACATTGGCCAGGAGAGATTCCTTGGTTTCAATGTGGTAGCGAACTTCTTCCAGTCGGTTTGTCAGCTCCTGCTTCATTACAATATGGTTTGTATAATCCTGCAAAATTAACGCACAGGCAATTTTGTCCTGTTTTCCGGGGACAGGAAACAGATAGGCCCGCAGGTAAACTTCACCAAGGTGAAAGACCTGACGGCTTGTGGCGCTGTCCTCTGATACAGCCTCCCCTTTCCAGTAGTCGGCAGTAAACTGATATAAATCCTGAGGTAGCAATTTGGCTGCGTCCTGTCCGTTTTCAGGCAAATGGCTGAGACCCAGCAGTTCCTGAAAACGGGAATTGTAATACTCTAATTCATTTTTTTCAGTAAACACGGCGATACCATCGGCCATATTGGCCAAAAGAGAAGAAGAAAGATGCTTGTAGTAATCCATTAATCTCCTCTTTCGGATCATTTGCACTTCCCATATGATCAGCAGTATACCGATGATGACCATTATAATCTCTAATGATACCATCATTTTGGTATTCAGACTCCCTGCCAGCAAGAGCAGTAAAATGATCAGGTTGATTGTAAATGCAGTGCCTATGGCTATCACAGGTGTGACAGTTGTATATTTTTCTTTCATAAATTAAGGCCCCCCTTTCGACATCTACGATAATTGATATTTAACTAGATTTTATAAGGAAAATAGACAAAAATCCACAGTACATTTACGACAATTTGTGCGCTTTTGGAAAAAAAGATTGTAGGATTGTGTCGAAATTGGTAGAATTGAGAGAACGACAGACAAAAGGAGCGTATATCATGTCGAATATTGTCATTATTTTGGTTAAACTTGGATGCGTCTTTATTGGCGGGATTCTTGCAGGGCATGGGGCTGTGTATGTTTTTAATAAAATTCCGGCCAAGTGGCTCTGCGATTATGGGGAAGAACCGGTTGATGATTTAAAGGACCCGTACACCCAGAGAATAAAGGGGTTCCCGTGGAAATGGGTGCTTTCTGGATTTTTTACAGCAGGCGCCATAGGTTTGGTTATGTTTGACTGGAGGTTTGCTCTGGCTGGCGTTGTGCTGTGCTGGGCGCTATTTTTAATTGCCGTAGCTGATCAAAAATATGGCATCATACCGGACCAATTTGTGATCCTTACCGCTATTTCAGCTTTGGGCTTTATCCCGTATCATCAGACCATGCTCCAGCCTCTTTGGGGTATGCTGCTGGGAGGAGGCGTTATGCTGTTGTCAGCGTTGGCGGGAAAGCTGATTTTTAAGAAAGAGTCCCTGGGCATGGGAGATGTAAAGCTCTTTGCAGCTATCGGGCTGTGCTTAGGATTTTATGGAACTCTGACCGTGCTTGTAATGGCATCAGTCAGCAGCGCAGTGTTTTTTTCTGTTTTGCTTTTGATGAAAAAGGTGAAAAAAGATGATTTGCTTCCATTAGGCCCCTATATCTGTGGGTCGGCCATTTTTTATACGGCAATTATCTGGCCGCTGTTGTAAAAAAATTGATTTCATATATAATAGAAGGGAAAAAGGTTTTGTTCCACCTGCTAGTCCTCGGCGAGCCTGGGGAGGCAGGTTTCACAAGAACCTTTTTCCCTAGGATCTGGAATGGAGGGTTTTGTTCCGTCCACTGGGCCTGGGCGTTGCCTGCGGAGGCAGGTTGTGTATGTTTGGGTCGAAAATTTCCCGGGAAAAGTTGAATTTTGCTGTCTGAATTTGATGGGATAAGTCCCGGTTATATGGTAAATGATAGATAAATAGAAGAGAGAGGGACGTAAATGATAACAGGAAAGCAGAGGAGCTTCCTTAAAAGGCTGGCTCATGATTTGGAGCCTACGGTGTTTTTAGGAAAGGGAGGCCTCACTGAAAATATAAAAAAAGAAATGGAAACAGGTTTTGAATCCAGAGAGCTAGTGAAAGTAAAGCTCCAGGAGGGGTGTGCACTTTCGCCAAAGGAGGTTGCCAACCAGTTGGTGGAAGAGCTAAATGCGGAATTTGTACAGGCGATAGGCCGAAAATTTGTGCTTTACAGAGAATCTGAAGATAACAAGCAGATTGATCTGCCAAAGAGATGAGCGCAGAAAAATGATGACAGAACGAAATTTGCTGCTGACCATTGAATATGACGGAACTGGATTTTCCGGATGGCAGAGGCAGCCTGGCAGAAAGACAGTGCAGGGAACGTTGGAAGCGGCCTTGACTGCTGTGTGCGGACAAGAGATTCAAGTCTCTGGAACCAGCAGAACGGATGCAGGCGTGCACGCTTATGGACAGCGGGCCAGCTTTAAAGGCGTATTCGGTATCCCTACAGAGCGTTTGGCTCTTGCTGTAAATCACAGATTGGCGGGAGGCGCACGGGGGCGGGATGCCACAGGACCTATCCGTATCACTCAAGTTCAGGAGATGCCCATGGATTTTCATGCCCGTTTTGATGCCAAGGGCAAGACCTACCTTTACAAAATTCAAAACGCGCAAAAGGCAGATGTATTTAAGAGAAATTATTGCTATGAAATTGCAGGGCCTTTACATGTACAAGCCATGCGCAAAGCGGCGGAGCAGATTACAGGAACTCATGATTTCCAGTGCTTTCAGGCATCAGGAGGCCAGGAAAGGCTTACTACAGTTCGAACAATTTATCAAATTGAGATTCTTCAGGAAGAGGGAGAACTGAGCCTTTATGTTACAGGCGATGGATTCTTATATAATATGGTGAGAATTATAACAGGAACCCTGGTAGAGGTTGGGCTTGGAAAACGGCAGCCTTTGTCACTGAAAAGGGTAATCGCCGGTAAAGATCGAAAAAATGCGGGGCATACAGCGCCGCCCCAGGGTCTTTATCTGTATAAAATATATTACGATCAAAAGGAGATACCAGGATATGATAGATGAACGTCCGGGATGGGATGAATATTTTATGGAAATGGCAGAACTGACAGCAAAACGTTCCACTTGTCTGAGACGGCAGGTAGGAGCTGTGATTGTTCAGGACAAGCATATTATTGCCACCGGCTATAATGGGGCTCCCCGAGGATTGGAGCATTGCGGACAGCGCCAAGGGGGATGTCTCCGTCAGCAGATGGGGATTCCGTCAGGAGAGCGCCATGAACTGTGCAGGGCTCTTCATGCAGAGCAAAACGCCATTATTCAGGCGGCTACATTAGGGCACAGCATTGAGGGCGCATCGATTTACATAACAAACCAGCCCTGCATTATCTGTGCAAAGATGATTATTAACTCTGGAATCAAAAGGATTGTTGTAAAAGAAGGCTATCCGGATCAGATGGCAGTGGACATTTTGGCAGAAGCAGGGCTGAAAATTGTAATGTTAGGAGATCAGTAACAGTGGAGATCAACTATTTTGTATTATGGGCATCTTTCTTGACTGCTTTGGTGCTGGCTTTGATTTTTACACCGCTGGCCATATGGCTGGCGCCTAAAATAGGGGCTATGGATATTCCAAAGGATGACAGACGGATTCACAGCAAGCCCATCCCCCGCTTTGGCGGTATGGCTATCTTCATCGGAGTCATGGCATCTACCCTTATTTTCATTATGCCTGCCTTTTTGCCCGGAAAGAGCATTGAGGGGATCCTGATTGGCGGGAGCCTGATTTATATCTTTGGTATTTTAGATGACCTGAGAGAGTTTAATCCTACCATTAAATTTATCGGGCAATTGATATGCGCATGTATTGTATACGCTTCCGGCATACGGCTGGATTTTATCAATAATTTTCTGGGAGGCGATGACCTGATCTTTGGCAATATTGCGTCTTTTTTGGTAACAATCGTGTGGATTGTGGGAATCACCAATGCCATTAATTTGGTAGATGGTTTGGATGGCTTGGCAGCAGGAATTGCTGCTATTGCCTCCCTTTGCATCGCATATGCCGGTTTTATTCATGGTCATTATGTAGCTACAACAGCTATGCTGGCTGTTGCAGGAGGCGCGTTGGGATTTTTGCCATACAATTTTCATCCTGCCAAAATCTTTATGGGTGACGGAGGTTCCCAGTTCTTAGGATTCTGTCTGGCCACCTTTTCCTTGATCCAACCGGTAAAGAGCGCTACGGTTGTAGCTGTAGCGATACCTGCTCTGGTCCTGGGGCTTCCTATCTTTGACACTGCGTTTGCCATGCTTCGAAGAGTGATAAAAGGACAGTCCATTGTGGTGGCTGATAAGGAGCATCTGCACCACCGTATTATGCGAGCCGGATTTGGACAGCGCAGGTCCGTTATGATCATGTATTGCATCAGCGGGATTATGGGCGTTGTTGCGGTAGAGTACAGCCGAAACCTGATGGTAGAATGTCTGGGACTTTTAGCTATTGCCGTTATGCTGCTGTATGTGCTGCTTTCAGATACCAGCAATAAGAAAATCGAAATTCATGCTATTAATATAAGAAAAGAAGAAAACAAAGCGAAAAAAAGTAAAAAAGAGGAAAACAACGAATCCGGGAATGGGAAAGAAGAATGCCAAAAGAAACAACCTTAAATGAATTTAACAACAGGGAACTCTTAAAAACCCTGGCAATTGTTGCTCTGCCTATTGCGCTGCAGAGCTTAATTACTTCATCCCTCAATCTTGTGGACAATTTGATGGTGGGAAGCCTTGGGGAAGCAGAACTCAATGCAGTAGGAGTATCTGTTCAGATTTATTTTATCCACTGGATGATGCTCTATGGTTTCACCAGCGGTTCCGCCACTTTTATGGCGCAGTTCTTTGGAGCAAAGGATATTTCCAATATTAGAAAAACCACAGGGTTTGCCATTACAGTCAATCTCAGCGTCAGTATTCTGTTCTTTGTAGCAGCTATGTTTTTTCCTCACTATGTACTGCGTATTTTTACCAGTTTTCCGGAAGTGGTAAAATTGGGAACCGGATATGTAAGAATGGCGGCTCTGGCGTTTCTGTTTGTGGCAGTAACCGTACCCTTTACAACAGCGCTGCGGGCTACCCAACAGACCAGATTGCCGCTGTACATAAGTATTGTGGCTTTTCTAACAAACACGTTTTTAAATTACCTCTTTATCTTTGGAAGCTGGGGAGCTCCTCAGCTTGGCGTGGCAGGCGCAGCACTTGCAACTATGATTGCCAGGTTCATTGAGATGACCTTAACCTTGATCGTTGTCTTTGGGCGCAAAAATATAATCGCAGGACCAATAAGAGAGTTCTTTTCTTTTGACAAGGTATTTGCTGTCCGAATCGTTAAAAATGCCATACCAACTACGATTAATGAAACCATGTGGGGGTTGGGAACTGCTCTTTACATCGCTGCCTTTGCCAGAATTGGCGTTACAGAAGGAGCCGCAGTTCAGGCGTGCAATACGATCAATAACTTATTTATTATGGCGTCCTTTAGCGTGGGTGATGCAACCTTGATCTTAGTGGGGCAAAAACTGGGCCAGGGAAAGCTGGAGCATGCATATGTTCTTGCCAAAAAACTGGTTAAGATTGGAATCGGTATCGGAATCTGCGCAGGAGGTTTACTGATTCTATGCGGAAAACCCCTTCTCAGTCTCTTTGAATTTACGGAAAAAGGTTCTCATTATGCATTCTTGATTTTAATTGTATATGGGTGCGCCATGTGGCTGAGCATCTATAATGCAGTGAATATTACAGGCGTGCTGCGGTGCGGAGGAGATACTCGGTTTGCCATGCTGGCAGAAGTGCTGACCGTTTGGTGCATTGGCGTACCCATGGCGTTTCTCACTGCGCTGGTCTTCAAATGGCCTATTTATTTTGCTGTCCTGTCTGTGAAGTTAGAAGATGTAGTAAAAGGGATCTTTGTAACAAAGCGTTTCTTTTCCAAAAAATGGGTACAAAATGTGATCTCGGATATGGAACATAAATAGACCGCAAACTAGTGATGAAAAAAAGGCGCTGCTGGGCAAGTTTATGGAATGAAAAACAAGGATTCCCCTTAAGGGGAAGGGGTTTTTTAGACATATACAGTAGACGGAAATGTGAGAAAATGTTGAAAAATGCAGTATTTGATTGTTCTTTGAAAAAAAATATCAATTTAATTTTCAACACTTCTTTACTTTTGAAAGAAAAGGTTTATAATAGACTGTGATAACAAAGAAGTTATAATTATTAGAGGATCTTTTAATAGGAAGATGGGCGATCCCGCACGTCCGATCAGGGAGAGAGGGACTGAAGTGAGTTACGTGGCAGGAGCAGTGTTAGGACTGGTCTTTGGAGGCATTGCAGGACAGTTAAAAAACGTTTTTATCTGGCAGAAATATCTGCGAAAAAACGCATCTGAGAACGCAGGGCCGGATAACTTGGGAGGGCTGTATAGCAGGGCTTTTCTAAGCTATTTCATAAATATAGCGGTTTTGGCAGCAGCGTTTTTTGTGCGTAATATCGTTCCATTTGATGGAATCGCTTTTCTCATTGGGACAGCAATTGCATTGACCATAATGAACAAGCTCTTGGCGTTGGAACAGAAAAAGCAAAAAAAAGATTGAAGGGAGAAGGTGCGGAGATATGATAGAAACATTAAACTCGATAGGTATTTCCAATGGCATGATTACAAGTGCTGTGATTACAATTATACTATGTATTTTTTCAATAATCGCAGGAAGAAGGATGCAAACGGTACCGTCAGGTTTGCAAAATTTTGTAGAATGGGCCATAGAAAGTCTGTTTACGTTTTTTGAAGATATTATGGGGAAAAAGGCTTGTCGGCGATATTTTCCGTTGGTAGCCACATTGTTCATCTATATTTTAATTGCAAATTATTCAGGTTTGCTGCCTGCTTCAGGTCATGTGCCCGGTTTGGCGGCGCCTACGGCTTCCATTAATTGTACGGCGGCAATGGCGGTTATTGTTTTTTTTGCCGTTCAGATAATTGGAATCAGAGAACACCAGGGGCTTCGTTATTACAAACACTTGCTTAAGCCTTTTGCATTCCTGCTTCCTCTCATGGTTTTAGAGGAATTTGTAAGGCCAGTGTCCCTTACATTGAGGCTTTATGGAAACGTTTTTGGTGAAGAAACCGTAACATCCTCTTTCTTTGATGTGGTTCCTATAGGACTTCCAGTAATCATGCAGGTTCTGAGTGTTTTAATGGGTCTTGTACAGGCTCTGGTATTCGCCTTACTGACCGGTATCTATATTAAAGAAGCGCTTCCGGAACCAGAAGAGATGGAACAGTTACCAACACACGTTTGAAAGAATGGAAACTGATAAATTTGACTGCACAGCTTTTTGAAAGCTTTGTTGTAAATAGATTATTATGTAAAATTGAAAGGAGAATGAATTATGGGTTTAGTAGCAATAGGAGCGGCTTTAGCGATTGGTCTGGCAACATTGGGGCCTGGAATCGGACAGGGTTTGGCAGCGGCAAAAGGACTGGAAGGAATGGCGCGTCAGCCGGAAGCAGCCGGTATGCTCCGTACAAATATGATACTTTCCTTTGCGTTTATGGAATCCCTGAGTATCTATGGACTCCTGGTAGCATTCTTGCTGTTTTCAAAAATGTAGGCGGATGCTTGGTTTATAATAGGCAAAGGGAGGTGAAGCTATGGCTGAAGCATTAGGAATCAATTTGACACAATTTGTGTTTTACTTAATTAACTTCCTGATCTTAGTAGGTCTGCTGACAAAATTCTTGTATAAACCGTTTTTAAACATTTTAGAGACAAGAAAACATGCCATTCAGGATGCCCTTGACAATGCGGAGCTGACCAATCGAAGAGCCGATGAAAAGATGGAAAATTATGATCGGCAGATTGCGAAAATGGAAGAGGAAGGCCGTGAAATCATAAAAGAGGCTAAGGTTCGTGCAGAAGCGCAGGCTGCGGAAATCATTGAAAATGCTAATAAAAAAGCAGATACCATGATGGTTGCTGCAGAAAGGCAGATTGAGAGAGAACGGCAGAAAGCTTTGGAGGGTATGAAACAGCAGGTAGCTGTTCTTGCTCTTCTTGCCGCTGAAAAAATTGTAGAGCGAAACATCGCTCAAGTGGGGCAGGATAAGATTGTTGACGAGATTATCGAACAGGCAGGTACCAGACAATGGCACAGTTAGTAATTGATACGACCTATGGCAGCGCTTTGCTGCAGGCCGCCGATGAACTGGGAAAACGGGATCTGATATTAGAGGAAATCTGTCAGGTTTGGGATATCTTTAAACAGGAACCTGATTTCTTTGAATTTGTTAACTATCCGGCTATTTCGGCTGAAGAAAAAAAAGAAGTGCTCAAAAATGTTTTTGAGGGCCGTATTTGTCAGGAGCTTTTGAATCTGCTGTATGTGTTAGTAGACAAAGGCCGGACCCGGCATTTCCCCAAAATTGCCAAGGCATTTCAGGAGATGGTTCGCCATGAAGAGGGGTATTGCTATGGAACGATCTATTCCGTAGAACCTTTAAAGCCACAGCAGTTGGAAAAATTTGAAGAAGAGACTTCCAATCTGCTCAACGAGAAAGTAAGGCTGGAAAACCAGTTGGACCCTAAACTGATGGGAGGGGTAAAGATCCTGGTGGATGGGCGCATTATCGATGCTTCTATCCGAAAACGCTTTGAGGATCTGGGGAGTAAAATAATCTAAGATAGAGAGGAGATAGCCATATGAACTTACGACCTGAGGAAATAAGTGCTGTCATAAAAGAACAGATAAAGAATTATGAAAATCAGCTGGAAATATCTGATTTTGGAACAGTAATACAGGTCGGTGACGGTATTGCCAGAGTCTATGGGCTGGAAAAATGCATGGCAGGAGAACTGTTGGAATTTCCGGGAGACACCTATGGCATGGCGCTGAATCTGGAAGAAGATAACGTAGGCGCGGTAATACTTGGATCTGATAAGGAAATTAAAGAAGGCGATATTGTAAAGCCTACAGGAAAAGTTGTAGAAGTGCCCGCCGGGCCTGAGATGATCGGCCGTGTTGTCAATGCGCTGGGCCAGCCGATTGATGGAAAAGGCCCTATTACTGCGGTAGAACATAGACCTATTGAATACCCGGCGCCAGGCGTGCTGCAGAGAAAATCCGTTAACGAGCCTCTGCAGACCGGGATCAAAGCTATTGACTCCATGATCCCCATTGGAAAAGGGCAAAGAGAGCTGATCATTGGAGACAGGCAGACAGGGAAGACGGCCATTGCCATTGATACTATTATCAACCAGAAAGAAGAAGATGTGATCTGCATCTATGTTGCCATTGGACAAAAACAGTCAACCGTGGCGCAGCTGGTGCAAACCCTGGAAAACCAAGGCGCTATGGACTATACGATCATTGTATCTGCCACAGCATCAGAAGTAGCGCCGCTGCAGTATATTGCCCCTTATGCAGGATGCGCTATTGGCGAGCATTTTATGTATGAGGGTAAAAATGTATTGATTATTTATGATGACTTATCAAAGCATGCGGTGGCTTATCGTGCCATGTCCCTGCTGTTGAGAAGACCGCCGGGAAGAGAAGCTTATCCGGGAGATGTATTCTATCTCCACAGCAGACTGCTGGAGAGAGCAGCAAGGCTTTCCGATGAGTTGGGAGGCGGCTCTATTACGGCGCTTCCTATTATTGAAACACAGGCAGGGGACGTATCTGCATATATTCCAACAAATGTAATCTCCATTACTGACGGGCAGATCTTTTTGGAAACAGAGCTATTCTTTACAGGACAGAGACCGGCGGTAAACGCAGGTATATCCGTATCACGTGTAGGAGGCAATGCCCAGATCAAGGCTATGAAACAAGTATCCAGCAAGGTAAAGCTGGAACTAGCCCAGTATCGGGAGCTTGCCAGCTTTGCTCAGTTTGGATCTGATGTGGATGCGGATACCAAAAAGAGACTGGACCATGGATTGATTTTGATGGAAATCTTAAAACAGCCTCAATATCAGCCAATTGCAGTAACGCATCAGGTAATGATTATTTATGCAGCGATTAACGATTACCTGGCTGATTTGGAGGTTGGGCAGATCAAATCCTTTGAAAAGGAATTGTTTGATTTTATGGATACTCAATACCCGCAGGTAGCAAAAGCCATAAAAGAAACCGGAAAGCTGGATGAAGAGGCGGAAAAGCAGCTGAAGGAAGGAATTAAGCTGTGTAAAGAATCCTTTATGAAGCTTTCTGTCTGAATAAAATTTTGAAAAAAGGGGGGTGAAGCAATGGCAACAAGCAGTATGCAGGATATAAAGAGACGTATTAAGAGCGTCACAAGTACAGAACATATTACAAAC
>CAUEYG010000009.1 GCA_959021945.1 uncultured Eubacteriales bacterium
TCCATAGGTTCAGGAAGTGAAGAACTGGGGCGCAATCTAATGAAAAGCTATCTTTATTCTCTGACAGAGGCGGACGAAAAACCAAGTGTCATGATGTTTCTCAACGGAGGCGTAAAGCTGACGATAAAAGGTTCTCCGGTGCTGGACTCTCTAAGGCAGCTGGAGCAGGAAGGGGTGGAGCTTCTTTCCTGCGGAGCATGTCTTAATTATTACAAAATGGAGGACCGGTTGGAAGTAGGAGAGGTGACCAATATGTACTACAATGTAGAGCTGATGCACGGGGCGGACAGCGTTATCGTCATTTCTTAAGGAGCTTTTATGGAAAAAAATACGTTTCGTCAAGGTTTTTTTGCCATGGTATTTACTGCCACAGGAGATACGATTAAAACGGAGCAGGAGGCAGGAAAATACTTTCAGACAACCATTATTCCTACTCCCAGGGAAATTTCCAAAAGCTGCGGACTTGCCATTCGTTTTTCAGAGGCAGCAGAAGAGGACTTAAAGAATTTTTTTCAGCAGATACAGGTTCCATGCGCTCTGTATTTTCTCAGTGAGAAAAAAGAGGATGGGATGCGAACAGCAACCTTGCTAAAACAGCACAATTAAGTTGATTATAGAAGAAGCAAGCAGGAAGGAGGGATGAAAAATGGAAAAAGACGATATCAAATTGACGGGTATGTCTGCTCACGGCGGTTGAGCGGCTAAAATTGGGCCCGACGCCCTGGCACAAGTTTTGTGTCACTTACCAAAATTTGAAGACCCGGATCTTTTAGTAGGATTTGATACCAGCGATGATGCGGCAGTCTATCAAATAAACGATGATACAGCCATGATTCAGACTGTAGATATTTTTCCTCCTGTTGTAGATGACCCTTATGAATATGGGCAGGTGGCGGCAGCAAACTCTTTGAGCGATGTGTACGCCATGGGCGGCAGCCCTAAACTGGCATTGAATATTTTCTGCTTTCCTCAGGATCTTCCCAAAGATGTGGTACAGGCTATTTTACAGGGAGGCTACGAAAAAGTAGCAGAGGCAGGGGCTGTTATTGCAGGAGGTCATACTATCCAGGACAAAGAACCCAAATATGGACTTTCTGTAACCGGGTTTGTATCACCTGACCGAATTTTAAGAAACAACGGAGCAAAGCCGGGAGACCTGCTGTTGGCAACAAAAGGAGTTGGAACAGGCGCCTTGACAACCGCAGCTAAGGCAGACCTTTTGGAAGAGACTCAATACCGAGAAATGATCACATCCATGGCCAGCCTCAATAAGGGGACGGCGGAGATAATGAGCCATTTTCCTGTCAACAGCTGCACGGATGTAACCGGGTTTGGACTTTTAGGCCATGCCTTTGAAATGGCAGCAGGAAGCAAACAGACTATTTTCCTGAATGCATCAGCAGTTCCTTTGCTTTCAGGGGCCTTTGAAATGGCAGAAATGGGAATGATACCGGCAGGGGCCTACAAAAACAGGGACTACCTTTCCGGGCGGGTTCAGATTAATTCAAAAATACCCCTTGCTCTGGAAGATCTCTTATATGATCCTCAGACATCAGGAGGCCTTTTGATTTCTTTGCCTGAAAAAGAAGCCATAGCATTGTCTAAAGCGTTAAAAGATGAAGGCGAGCTTGGAGCCATTATCGGCTGGGTGGAAGACCTTCAGCATGCTCCCATTTGTGTTGTGTAAGAAAGGAATTCAGAACCATGAAATACAAAGGAAGGTGATCGGATTGAAAAAAATTCCTGACTTCCCTTGTACCTATGATAATTCTGTGGGTATACGGGAAGAAGTGACAAAAGAGCTGAACCTTGTTTTCCCCCAGGCATATAAAGATAGAGAAACCATGGCAGCCATTTCCCTGGCTTTGAAAAAACATGACAACACGGATTTTTGCCAGCTGCCTTTTTGCCATACGGTAGAAGGAGAGGCTTTGGGCGGCTGCGTTAATTACGGAGATGGAAAGACCGGTCCCAGGGCTAAGGAGCCTATCTGCTATACCCCTCAGGATGTGTTAGATCTTCCTGAAATTAGTTATCATACCGGGCGAATTCATGAAGTCTTGAAAGCCTGTGAAAGTTTGAGCAAACAGGGAGAAACCGTTGTTTTGGAAATAGCAGGGCCCTTTACAATCCTCAATGTACTGGCAGATGCTGCTGTGACCTTTAAATGGCTCCGCAAAGAACCGGAGGCTATGAAGCTTATCTTTGATAAATTAAAAGCAGAATTGCTCCGCTATATGGAACAGGCCTGCAGAGCCGGAGTAAAGATTATCAGCTATGCTGATTCCACAGGAGGCGTCAATATTATTGGACCTGTTAATATGGAGAAGACAGTGGAGCAGTTTACCTATCCCCTGTTGAAAGAGGCGCATAAAATACTTCCCCGGGATATGCTGATTCACCTGTGCCCAAAGACAAGTCTGGCCCTGATCAGTACAGGAAAAGCCCAGTGGAAAGAGCAGCCCTTATCAAAGACAGGTCTTTCTTATGGCAACGGCATGGAAGAAATGCTTGGAAAAGCACGCTTTGTAGGAGAAGCATGTATAAAAGATGTAGGACGCCGCTTGGAGGAGGCTATGAAAATCATAGAACTAAGATAGAGAAGAGAATGGAGGATGAAAAGGATGCATAAGAACGACCAAATGACGCCCAATGAACGGATGGCAGGATTTTTCTCAGGAGGACAGATTGACCGGCTTCCGGCAATGCCCTTTACTGTTTCCGTAGCCGGAAAGGTTGCCGGGCTGACACACAGAGAGAAACGAAGCTGTGCAAAAAATCAGGCTCAGGGGCAAATCGCTTGCTATGAGCGGTTTGGCAATGATGGAATGACAATTGAATACGGCCTTCATGGGGTAGGAACAGCCTGCGGCAGTATCACCAATGACCCGGAAGATGGAGTCCCTGCAATTGTAGATCACTATCTAAAAAGTCTGGATGATTTGGACACTTTAGACTTATCCAAAATAGAAAAGAAAAATGATCCCTGGCTGCAGCTCAACTATGATGCTACAGAAATTTGCCTGGAAAAATACGGAGATGAAGTGGGAGTTTCTATCAGCATACCAGGGCCCTTTACAGCAGCAGCCAGCCTGTTTCCTGTAGAAAAAATGCTCCGTCAGACGAGAAAACAGCCGGAAAAGATACACCAGCTCCTTCGCTTTTGTACAGATGCTGTTAAAATCGTTATCAAAGAATTTATCCCCACCAAAGCCGGTATGTTCTTGTGTGACCCCATTGCCTCAGGAACCATTATCAATCAGAAAAATTACCGACAGTTTGTGCTCCCCTATACAAAAGAACTGATGGATTATGCCCATGAGCTGGGGACAACCATGGGTTATCATATCTGCGGCGATACCACGGCTATTACGGCAGATATGATTGAATCAGGATGCGATATCCTGAGCGTGGACAACCGGGTTGACCTTTTGACAGCTAAAGAAATCGGAGGAAATACGGTTCCTATTTTGGGAAACGTTGACCCGATTACCATTATGATGCAAGGAAGCCCTCAGCAGGTGGACGAAGCAGTAAAGGAATGTTTGCGCAAAGCCTATGATTCCCCCAAAGGTTATATTGTAAGTACTGGATGTGATATTCCCATCAACGGTCCTTTGGAAAACATAGACCGTTTTATGGAAGCTACACGGAATTTTGCAAAATGTCCCTTAGAATTTAATCGTTTTCAGTAGTCTTGTTTGAAGAGGAGGTAAAACCATGACAAAAGAAGAATTGTTAAAAAAATTGTCTCAATGTGTAGTAGAAATGGAAGAAGATGAGGCTGCTGAAACAGCCAAAGCCTACTTAGCGGCAGGACACCCTGCCTTTGACGGCATTATGGACGGCCTTGTAGACGGTATGAATAAGGCCAGTGATCTGTATGATGCAGAAGAATATTTTGTCACAGACGTGCTGCTGTGCTCAGATGCCATGTACGCAGGGCTGGAGATTCTCCGGCCGCATCTTCCTGATGAAGAGGACGGTGTAAAGAAAAAAGCAGTTATTGGGGTTATAGAAGGAGACACCCATGACATTGGCAAAAATCTTGTGAAAATTATGATGGAGACTGCAGGATTTGAAATGTTTGACCTTGGAAGAGATGTGCCTTTGGATGACTTTGTGCAAAAAGCAGCAGACGTAAATGCGGATTTGGTGTGCATGTCTACTCTGATGACAACGACCATGGTAGGAATGAAAACCGTCATTGAAAAGCTGCAGGAAAAAGGCATTAGGGAAAATATAAAAGTCATGGTAGGCGGAAGCCCAATTTCTCCAGGATATGCGAAAAAAATCGGAGCAGATGGGTATTCAGCCAATGCTGTGGAAGCAGTAAAAGTAGCTAAAAATTTACTTAACATTGCATAAGGAAGGTGTAACATATGGATTTAAGAAAAGAATTACCGGAAATATTTGACCAATTTGCCCAGGGCCGTAGAGATGCTTTTGTGAATGTAAAAAATTTGAAGGACCGGGATGTGCCTGTTATTGGGATTTTCTGCACTTACTTCCCTCAGGAACTAGCAATTGCCATGGGCGCTTCCGTCGTATCCCTGTGCGCCACTTCAGATGAAACCATTGCTGCTGCAGAAGAGGATTTGCCTAAAAACTTGTGTCCCCTCATCAAATCCAGTTATGGGTTTGGAAAGACGGACAAATGCCCCTTCTTTTATTTTTCTGATCTGGTGGTGGGAGAAACAACCTGCGATGGAAAGAAAAAAATGTATGAATATATGGCTGAATTCAAGCCTGTTTATATTATGGAGCTCCCAAACAGGGTCAGCGAAGATGGGCTAAATCTGTGGAAAAACCAAATCATCCTTATGAAAGAAAAGTTGGAAGACTTCTTTGGCGTTACCATTACAGAAGAGGATATCAGGCGGGGCATCCGGGTAAAAAATGCAGAGCGTTCAGCCATCAAACGCCTTTATTCTGTCATGAAACAGGAGGACCTGCCTATTTGCGGCATGGACATACAGAAAACCTTAGTGGGAACCACCTTCCATTTTAATCGGGAAGAAATTCCTGAGCAAATGGATCAACTCATTGCACGGATACAGGAGGAGGGCGTAAAACTGGAACGTAAGCCTAGAATTCTTATAACCGGCTGCCCTATGGGAGGCGCTACTGAAAAAGTCATTCAGATCATAGAAGAAAACGGAGCCTACTGCGTTGCTTTTGAAAACTGCACAGGAGCCAAAGCAATAGAGGAAAATGTGGATGAGTCAGCTGATGACGTTTATGAGGCTCTGGCAAGAAAATATATGAACATCGGATGTTCCTGCATGTCCCCAAATGAAAACCGCTTTGAACTGCTGGGCAATATGATGGACGAATACAAGGTAGATGGCGTCATTGATATGGAGCTTTCTGCATGTCATACTTATGCTTTGGAATCCCGCAAAGTAAAACGGTTTACAAATGGAGAAAAAGAGATTCCGTACCTGTCCATTGAAACGGATTATTCCACAGCTGACATTGGACAGCTGACAACCAGAATATCCGCTTTTATTGAAATGTTAAAATAGAGGTGTCCCATGGATGAAAAGACACGTCTTACTATGATTTTAAAGAAAAAAAGAACGGACCGGCCGGCCTGCATCTGTCCGGGAGGTATGATGAATATGATTACAGGACAGCTCATGGACCAGTCAGGAGTACTGTGGCCCCAGGCCCATACAGACCCGGAGCTGATGGCAAAGCTTGCAGCTGCCAGCTATGAGAGCCAGTGCTTTGACAATATTGGCGTTCCCTTTTGCATGACGGTTGAAGCAGAAGCCATGGGGGCAAAGGTCAATTTAGGTTCCAAATATGTGGAGCCCCACGTTGAAGAATATGTCATTGATTCCGTGAGCCAATGGAAAGAGCTGAAAAAGGCGGACTTTCATAAAGGACGGGGCGGTGTTGTGCTGGACGCCATCAAAGCGTTAAAAAGGACGTATACACAAGTTCCGATTATTGGAAGCATTACAGGACCTGTCAGTACAGCCAGCTCCCTGATGGAGCCTACTGTCTTTTATAAAGAGCTGCGCAAAAAACCAGAAGATGCTCATTCCTTTTTGAACTTTGTGACAGAACAGACCATTGACTTTGCCAATGCTCAGATTCTGGCTGGGGCAGATATCATTGCAATCTCTGACCCCAGCGGCACAGGTGAAATTTTAGGTCCAAAGCTCTTTGAACAATATACAGTAGCTTATATGAATCAGCTTTTGAACGGGATTTCCCCGAAAACAAGGGGAACCATCGTTCATATTTGCGGACAAATGAAAAGGGTTTATGAACAAGTGGACAAAATCCATTCAGATGCTTTGAGTTTTGATTCCATTGTACCGATGAAAGAGGCAAGAGAACATCTCCCCCAGCGTGTGCTCATGGGAAATGTGAGCACCTATGCGCTGGAGTTTGGCAGTCCGGCCAAGGTTGCTTCTCTCACAAAACACTGTGTAAGTGCGGGAGCAGACATTCTTGCGCCTGCCTGCGGCCTTGGAACAAAATCACCTTTGGCCAATATTCAGGCAATGAAAAATGTACTGCAAGCAGGAGGATAAAATGGCAGAAATACGAATTCCCTCGCAGCAAAAACAGATTTCCTATGAACCGGACCCATCTGAACCAGGCCAATCGCTGATGGCCATCCTTTTGGAAGCCGGAATCTTTCTCAATAATCCATGCAATGGGAAAGAAACCTGCGGCAAATGTAAAGTCCGGATCCTGAAAGGAAATGTTCCACCTCTGACAGAGGCGGAAAAAGGGCTTTTGCGGCAAGAAGAGCAGGAACGCGGTATCCGTTTATCCTGCACTCTTTTTCCAAAAGATAATATGGTCCTGGAGCCGGTACACCGGGAAAAAGAACACCGTATTTTAACCCAAGGAGTCATACCTGATTTTTCCTTTTGTCCTGAACGGGGCAGCAATGGACAACCAGGCACGCCTGCCTATGGCATTGCAGTAGATATTGGGACTACAACGGTTGCAGCTTCTATGATAGAGATGCCATCAGGAAAAGAAGTGGCCGGCACAGCAAGGATCAACGCGCAAAAGAAGTATGGGCTCGATGTTCTTACAAGGATTACTTATGAAATTGAAAATCCACAAAAAGGAACCAAAGATTTGCAGAGCGCCATTGTGGCATCCCTGGATGATATGATTGTGGATATGTGCAGACAGCAGGATATAAATAGCAGTCAGATTTGTGAAATTGTAATAAGCGCCAACTGCGCTATGCTTCATATGTTCCTTGGCATTGACGCTGTTCCTTTGGGACGGGCCCCTTATCTTCCTGTTTTTACAGAAAGCCAGTACGTGAAACCTGAGGAAATCGGATTAACAGCAGCTTCCAATGCAGTACTCTATTTGCTGCCTTCTGTGTCCGGGTATATTGGGGCGGACCTTGTAGCGGGAGCCCATGTGTGCGGGCTGAAGAGCATCAAAGGTCGGGTTTTCTTTCTTGATATAGGGACCAACGGCGAAATGATTCTGGCTCATGACGGGAAACTGCTGAGCTGCTCCTGTGCTGCAGGACCGGCCTTGGAAGGTATGAATATCAGCTGCGGTATGAGAGCGGCACAAGGAGCGGCGGAAGATATTCTCATAGAGGAAAACAAAGCGGAGATAAAGGTAATCGGCGGCGGAAAGGCAGAGGGCTTTTGCGGCAGCGGAATCCTGGCAGCTGTGAGAGAATTTATCAAACTGGGTCTGATCGGAAAGAACGGTACGATTATAAAAAAGGAAAAACTGTCTCCAAAGGACTTTCGCAGTCAATTTATCAGACAAAAGGGAACAAAGCGCGAGCTTTTTCTTTCAGAAAATCTGGTTTTGACCCAAAAGGATATCAGGCAGGTGCAGCTGGCCAAAGGGGCGATTCTGTCAGGCTTTTACGCCTTGCTTGATCAAGCGGGGCTCACCATGGAGAATCTGGACCGGATCCTAGTAGCAGGACAGTTTGGGGCTCATCTGCCGGCGCAAAGCCTGACAGGTGTGGGAATTCTTCCTGAACATACGGAGGACAAGCTGGTTTATGTAGGAAACACTTCAAAGACAGGAGCGTACATGGCCTTAATGTCAGGCAAGGAAAAACGGGCCATGGAAAAACTGGCAAAGGAAATTTCCTATATAGAGCTCAGTCAGTTCCCCGGGTATGAACGGCTCTTTTCCAAGTGTTTGCAGTTTCCAGGATAGAAGGGTACATATGTCAAATTTATCTAAATTTTAAGATAATAATCTCTAATATAGGTAAAAAATCGCAAATAAGAGAAAAAGATGACGAAATGAGAATTTAATGATATAATACGGGAGGATATGCTATGGTGAAAGGAAAGACTAGGCGTATTCTCCCTTTTCGCGTAGTCAAAAGGCTGCGTGGACTTGGCAAAAAAAGGAGGTATTGAAATGTCTTATGTAAAGGAAAGCTGTGAAGAGTTTGTCCGGGTTCTTTCCAGCAGCAGCCCGACCCCTGGCGGCGGAGGGGCGTCGGCTCTGGTAGGGGCAATAGGTACTGCTCTGGGAAACATGGTAGGTTCTTTGACCGTTGGTAAAAAAAAGTACCAGGATGTGGAAGAAGAGATTTGTCAGATGATGAACCAGTCCCAGCAATTGCAGCAGCAGCTTTTAGACCTGGTGCAAAAAGATGCGGAAGCCTTTGCACCTCTGGCAAACGCATACGGTATGCCAAAAGAAACCAGGCAGCAGGAGGAAGAAAAAGAGCGGGTAATGGAAATTGCATTAAAAGATGCTTGTGACGTGCCCTTTGAAATTATGACAAAATGCTGTCAGGGAATCGAACTTTGCGGTGAATTTGCCGAAAAAGGAAGTATAATGGCAATAAGCGATGCAGGGGCAGGGGCGGTCTTTTGCAAGGCAGCGCTTCAAAGCGCCAGTTTGAATATTTACATTAATACCAAAGCAATGAAAGATCGGGAATATGCAGAAAATGCCAATAAACGATCTGATCAAATGCTGAAAGAATATACAAAAAAAGCGGATGCGATTTTGCAGCAGGTCTTTGATACAATCAGATAGGAGAAGATATGGCGCAGACATTAGATGGAAAAGCAGTGGCTCAGGCCATTACAGAAAAAACGCAAAAACAAGTGGAATCCTTGAAAGCACAAGGTATTGTTCCCACCTTGGCCATTGTTCGTGTAGGGGAAAATCCCAGCGATTTGTCTTATGAACGGGGGGCGCTAAAGCGGGCGGAAAAGGCAGGCGTCGCAGTACGCCTCTGCATCTTTCAGCCGGATATTACCCAGGAGGAACTGCTGGAACAGATTGAAAAACTCAATAAAGACCAATCGATTCACGGAGTTTTGATCTTCCGGCCTCTTCCAAAGCAAATAAACGATGAAGCTGTCAGATCAACACTTTTGCCAGAGAAAGATGTAGATGGGATTACAGAAGGTTCTCTGGCAGGGATTTTTACAGGAACCCATCAGGGCTATGCACCATGTACAGCCAGAGCCTGTATGGAAATGTTAGACCACTACGGCCTTGATCTGGCAGGGAAAAAAACCGCAGTCCTTGGGCGCAGTTTAGTCATCGGAAAGCCGGCGGCTATGATGGCTATGGAAAAAAACGCTACAGTTACTATCTGTCACAGCAGGACAGGCCGGGAAGCTACGATGAAGATCTGCAAAGATAGTGATGTGCTCATTGCGGCTATGGGGAAAGCCGGTATGATTGACAGCAGATATATCAAAGAAGGACAGATTATCCTTGATGTAGGGATTAATGTAAATGATGAGGGGAAACTCTGTGGGGATGTGGACTTTGGCTCTGCTGACGCCGCAGGATTTATAACACCGGTGCCCGGCGGAGTAGGCGCAGTCACCACTGCAGTATTGATGATGCAGGTGGCAGAAGCTGCGGCAGCCAGGCTTGGATAGAGAAAGATAAATCGGGGATAGGGAAAAGAGAGAAGAAAATTATCATTTTTAAGGAGGACTATATGGATTCGTATGGTATTTTAAGTGTACTGCCAGTTTTGACGATCCTGGTTATTGCAGTGACTACAAAGCGGACACTGTTTGCCATGGTCTGCGGTCTGTCAGTAGCAGCATTGATTTTGGGAAACGTGAAAAACAGCGTTGTGAAGTGGTTTGAGTACCTTTACTCGTCCATGACCAATGAGACGCTGCAGTGGCTGCTGTTGGTAATCGCCATGTTCGGTATGCTGATTGTTTTATTTGAGCGCTCTCACGCGGTAAAGGATTTTGGAATCTGGGCGGGGAGATTTATTCACACCAAGAGACAGGCCCTCACAGGCACTGCTATTTTAGGCGTGATTATTTTCCTGGATGACTATCTCAACAACCTGGCTGTGGGAACTACAATGAAAGGGATTACAGACAGACTGCGCATCCCAAGAACCCAGCTTGCCTTTGTTGTAAACTGTGTAGCAGCGCCGGTCTGCATTTTGATCCCACTTTCTTCCTGGGCCGTTTATTTCGCAGCCCTTTTAGAACAGGAAGGTATCACTGTGGGGGGGTCTGGAATGGGTGCTTATTTGAAAGCAATGCCTTTGACCTTTTACGCGTGGCTTATGGTAATTCTGGTATTCTTACATGCTCTGGGTATTTTCCCAAGACTGGGGATGATTAAAAAGGATGCTTTGCGGGCGGAGGAAACAGGTAATGTGTTCCCTCTGAGCGGAGCCGTGGATGAGGTGGAGCCGGAATTTGCTGATGAGGAACTGCCGGAAGGTTATAAGGCACATCCATGGAACTTCCTGGTGCCCCTTGCGGTTATGATTGCAGTTACCCTGCTGTGCGGCAGTGAAGTGCTCTATGGTTCCTTTGCCGGAGTCATTACGGCCTTTATTCTGTATCTTGTTCAGGGAAAGCTGAAATTTAAAGAAATTCTCACCTGTTGTTATGACGGTGTTCTCAGTATGGGCTTTGTTCTGGTTCTTTCGGTTCTGGCATTTTCTGTCCAGGCGGCCAACACAGACCTGGGACTCGCCGACTATATTATCAGTATTACATTGCCGATTATGAAAGGCGCTTTCCTGCCGGCAGTTGTCTTTATTGTCTGTGGTATTTACGCTTATGCTACCGGATGTTTCTGGGATTTGGCGGCAATTATTCTGCCTTTAGTCGTTCCTCTTGCCAATGCCATGGGTGTTGACCCGATTCTGGCGTCTGCTGCAGTATTTTCAGGGGCAGCCTTTGGCAGCAACACATGCCTTTACGGAGACGGCGTTATTATGTGCGCGCAAGGATGTGAGATTAAGTCTATTGATCTGATGTTTGCAACTCTTCCATATGCGTGCATTTCAGGCGGACTGACTCTTATCTTATATTTGATCTGCGGATTTGTATTTTAGAGGTGAAAGATGAAACAAAATGGGATTTTAGAAACGTTATATAACCTGGATAATACCTTTGGTGTTTCCGGAAATGAAGAAGAAACAGCGGCTGCTTTGAAAAAGGAAATGGAAGGGCTCTATGATGAATACATAGAAGACCCTCTTGGCAGCCAGATTTTTATCAAATACGGCAAGGATCGGGATCGGAAAGTGGTGCTGTCCGCCCACATGGATGAAATCGGATTTATTATCAATTACATTGAAGACAATGGAATCGCCCGGTTTCTGCCCGTAGGATATCATGATGATAGAACGGCTGTAAATCAGGATATGGTGGTGATGACGGACAGTGGAAAAAAAGTGTACGGCGTCACCGGTTCAAAGCCGGCCCATATTATGACAGAAGAAGATCATGAAAAGGTGATTAAAATCGAAGATCTGTTTGTGGACTTTGGAACCATGTCCAGAGAAGAGACCAATGCTCTGGGCGTACAGGTTGGTGACTATATGGGATTTGCCAGAGAAGGCTATGTGCTCAATGACGGTAAATTTTACACGGGAAAATCAGTAGATGACAGAGCCGGATGCGCAGTGCTGGTAGAAATGATGAAGCGTCTCCAGGATGTGGAGCTTGGGTTTACAGTCTGCGCTGTTGGTTCTGTTCAGGAAGAAGTAGGCATGAGGAGCGGCAGCCCCTTGGTTTCACGCTTGAATCCAGAACTGTTCCTAGCAGTTGATGTAACTCTTACAGGGGATACACCGGGCGTGGAAATCAATAAATGTTCTCAAAAGATGGGAGACGGACCGGGCATTAAATTTTATGACTGGGACCCGATTTTAGGAGCTACAGGAAACAATGTGCCTCGCAGGCTGACAAGAAAGCTGATTCAGACTGCTGAAAACCATGGAATCCCTTATCAGAGGGAAGTCATGACCGGAGGCGGTACTGACGCATGGTCCGCATCTATGAGCCAGGGCGGCGTTTTGGCCGGAGGCGTGTGCATTCCTCAGAGATATATGCATACAGCGGTTGGAACCGTACACATGGAAGACATGGAATATACCGTGCAGCTGCTGGTAAACTTTTTAAAAGAATATAAATAACAGAAAGCGCCGCTTGCCAAAACAGATCATGTATGGAAAGCGGCGCTTTGTTTCTATCGCATGTTACATTTACAACCCTTTGCAGAAAGGCGGGCATTTTTTTGTTTTGCGGGGCTGCTAAAATTTTTTAGGGGGCTTGTAAAATATGCCATAATGTAAAAAATCACGTTATAATCCATACAATTTGCAGGAAAAAGACAGCGATTGACCTAAAAAATCCATACTTTAGCTTTAAATTAGGGGTTTTAGAGGGAATTTACGTGGATTTCTGAGAAAATTGTATGGATAAAAAGGTAAAAATGGAATCTTTGGCACATAAGAAGCGTCAAAATACATTTAGCCCGGCGAAAAAGCTTCGGGCAAAATAACAAAGCTGGATAGGCTGATTCTTTTCAGCAGCAGGCCTTGTTCCATTTTGGGCCATGCCCCTTAGCCGGTTCATGGAATCTTTTTATATCTTAATGACCGATTTCACCTAAAAAGATATAAAAGTTATGGGCTGGACCCACCTAAAACTTGAAAAAAAGGGCCTTTTCAAGAAATTGCCAAAATGCGGGCCCTACAGCCTTGAAAAGTTGTATCTTTTGATGCAATCGTTGCAAAAAAGTATAATAAACGTGGAAATGACGGAATCGGGGATTCCTATTTCCCATGTCGCCCCCCAAAGGGCGACG
>CAUEYG010000010.1 GCA_959021945.1 uncultured Eubacteriales bacterium
AAATTATCCTTTATAATTAATAGAGTTAACTTTTGAAAGGACGTGAAAGATGATGGAGAATATAGACTTTGTTATGACAAATAGGTTGCATCTGTTAAAAGAGGCTTATTTAAAAGCAGTTCCCTGCATTACGGTTCATAGAGCCCTTGCATATACAGAAATAGCCAAAGCATTCCCAGACCTTCCAATTGCCCTGAGGCGGGCAAAGGGGTTTCGGCGAGCATGTGAAACCGCTCCAATGCTCATCCAAGATCATGAGCTTATTGTAGGACATCCATGCGGCAAACCTCGTGCCGGCGCATTTTCTCCTGATATTGCCTGGACCTGGATAAGGGATGAGCTGGATGAGCTGAGCACTCGTGCACAAGATCCTTATTATATAAGTGAAGAAGATAAAACGATCATGCGTGAGGAGCTGTTCCCGTTTTGGGAAGGAAAATCCTTGGCTGAAGCCTGCGAAGAGGAATTGCATAAACAGGGCATGTGGGAATATGTTGCTGAAGCGGCCATTACTGACTTGACTTATCATGTTGCCAATGGCGGCGGAGATTCCAGTCCCGGTTATGACATCATCTTACTGAAAAAAGGAATCCTAGGGATACAACAAGAGGCAGAAGAACATTTAAAGAATTTAAAAGAAGGCCAGCCGGATTACAAAGAGAAAGCTGTATTCTATCAAGCTTCTATTGAAATTTGCCAGGGTATCTTGACTTATGCAAAACGGCTTTCCCAGTATGCCTTTGACCTTGCAGAAAAAGAGAGCGATAAAGCGCGGAGAGCAGAGCTGATTAAAATTGCCGAAATCAACCAAAGAGTTCCTGCAAACCCGCCGGAGACTTTACAGGAAGCGCTGCAGGCAATTTGGACCATACAATCCTTGTTCCTCATGGAAGAAAATCAATGCAGCACATCTCTTGGCAGAGTCGATCAATATTTGTTCCCCCTTTATGAAAGGGATATACAAAACGGCATTTTAACAGAGCAAGAGGCTTTTGAATTGTTCTGCTGCTTTTTCCTAAAGTGTTCAGAAGTCATTTGGTATACTCCGGGCGCTACTGCTAAGTACTTTGCCGGTTATATGCCTTTTATCAATATGTGTGTTGGAGGTATCAAGCGAGAGGGCGGCGATGGCACCAATGATCTGACCTATTTGATTATGGATGCAGTAAAAGCCATTCATGTATATCAGCCCACATTAGCGTGCAGAATACATAATCTTTCACCCCATAAATATCTAGAAAAGATTACAGAACTGATTAAAGATGGCGGAGGTATGCCTGCCTGCCATTTTGATGATGCACATATTAAAATGATGCTGAGCAAAGGGTACAGCCTTGAAGATGCAAGAGATTACAGCCTTATGGGCTGTGTGGAACCACAAAGGAGCGGAAGAGTTCACCAGTGGACTGCAGGAGGATTTACACAATGGCCTATTACAATCGAATTAGCGATGAACAAAGGCGTTTTAAAATCCTATAGCGACAAACAATGGTTAGACTCAGGAGATATCAGTGATTTCCATACTTATGATGATTTTGAAGCTGCAGTAAAAAAACAGCTGGATCATTTGATTGATACGAATTGCAGAGGAACCTTCCTAATTGAAAAGATCTTCAGGACTAAAAATCCAACTCCATACATGTCTCTTTTTATAGAAGGGTGTATGGAAAAAGGAAAGGATGTTATGGATGGCGGAGCTGTTTTATATGGAGGTCCGGGAACAATATTTGCCGGACTTGCTACTTATGTAGACAGCATGGCTGCAATAAAGAAATTAGTTTACGACGATAAAAAATACACGTTAGCGCAGATAAAAGAAGCGCTGGACGCAAACTGGGAAGGATTTGATGAAATCCATAAAGATTGTTTAAATGCTCCTAAATATGGAAATGATGACGATTATGCGGACCAAATAGCAAGAGAGATTGTTGATTATACGGAACATAAAATGAATTCCTACAAATCCTTGTACGCAAAACAGATTCACGGCACTCTTTCTCAATCCTTTAACACTCCTCTTGGGGAAATGGTTGGCGCTACACCTGACGGACGCTGCGCTTTTTCTCCTTTATCAGATGGAATGAGTCCGGCACAGGGAGCTGACAAACAAGGTCCTACAGCAGTCATAAAATCAGTATCAAAAATAAATGTTGAATCCATGAGCCTTGGGATGGCCCATAATTTTAAAATCAGCAAAGCTTTTTTAAATGGAGAAGAAGGGAAGAATGCTGTCATTACACTATTAAAGACCGCCTCCCTAATGGGAAATGGGCAAATGCAGTTTAATTGTGTAGATAATGTGACATTGCTTGATGCTCAGCGAAATCCTGAAAACCATAGGGAGTTAATTGTACGTGTTGCAGGTTACTGCGCCTTCTTTGTTGAATTATGTGAAGAAGTCCAAAATGAAATCATCAGCAGGACAGTGTTGGGATAAGTCCAGATATGCAGGTTGCCTCTTTGTTTGATTCGTCCCAAAATAACTACGTGTTTGTTTGAAAAAAGCGGTAGCTCATATCGAAAACTCTATGTGATTGAGAAATCTTTCGCATAGAGTTTTTTCATGTTAGGAATGTTGTTTTTCCAGCGTTCATAGGACGCGCAGCCGTTACCGCAGGTGGCGATCTTGGGGACTTTGCGGCTCCCTTTCTTTGCGGTGAACAAAAAGAATAAAAACGAAACGGGACCTGGCCGGCTTTTTGGGACAGACAGAAAACGGGATTTCTGTTATGCTGATAAAGCACGTGCAAAAGAAACTCAATTTTTTATATACAGGTTAGCAGTCGCTAACTAATAAGGAGGTAATGTTTTATGTCTGAACTGAATCAAGGAGGAAGGCTCAAGGGAAAAGATCTGATTTCTGTGGGAATCTTTTCTGCCATCTACTTTGTGATTAACTTTATTTTTATGCTGATCAGCGGGCTTCATCCTGTCCTTTGGATCTTAATGCCAGCGCTGATCGCCTTATGTACGGGAATCCCTTTCATGCTTATGTGCGCCAAAGTACAGAAACCAGGAGCGGTAATCCTTATGGGACTTATTACAGGGCTGATTTATTTTGTAACCGGTATGTTCACTGTGGTGATTCTCATTTCCTTTGCGATTGCCTGCGTTTTAGCCGAACTGACCAGAGTTCTCACAAAATATGACAGCTTTAAATGGAACACCCTGGCCTTTGTTTTCTTTTCGCTGGGGATGGTAGGCTCGCCGCTTCCCATTTGGATTATGCGGAGCCAGTTTTTAACACAAATTTCTCAACAGGGAATGCCGGCAGATTACGTGTCTACTTTAGCGGATCTTTCTTCTCCGCCAATGCTTATGGTGCTGTTCGCGGCTCCTATTGTATGCGCGCTCATCGGCGCTTTCCTGACCAGGGCAATGTTTAAAAAACACTTTGAAAAGGCTGGGATTGTGTAATATGACGAAAGGAGAGACAAAAAGGTCGATTGATCCCAGAACAGGTCTGTTTTTACTTGTCATGGCAAATATCATCGCCTTTTCCCAGAAGTCCATATGGATAGAGTGCGGCTGGATTGGTGCGCTTGTGCTCTTGCTTGCTGTCTGCGGCTGCGGAAAAGCCGCAGTTAAATGGGGAATCGGCTTTCTCGCTCTACTGGCCCTGCAGTGGTATGTACTCCCTGCTTCCCCTAAGCTTATCGCTACCAGCTTTTCTATTTTTATCAACTATTCCAGGCGTATGTTTCCCTGCCTAATGATGGGGAACCTGTTGTTAAAAACCGTTTCCCTACGAAGTTTTGTGGTAGGCCTGCGGAAACTGCGGATACCTCAAAATCTCATTATCCCGATTTCCGTAACGCTTCGGTATTTTCCGGCTATTCGGGAGGAGACAGGGTACATAAGGGACGCTATGCGTCTGCGGAATATCCGGGGCTTTGAAAAAGTGGAAGCTATGGTAGTTCCGCTTATGATCTCCGCCACAGGAACAGCGGAGGAACTGTCTGCCGCGGCTGTTACCCGGGGGATTGAAAACCCGGCTCCAAAGACAAGCGTCCTGCGGCTTCGCATGGGAGTTTTAGACTGGAGCGCCATAGCCGCGGCCCTCATCTTTACGGCGGCAAGTTTTACTGTGGGTTAAGGGAAAGGAGGTTGCTATGATTACAATAGATAAGGTATCATTTCGTTATGGAGACCAGCCGGATTCCCTGACGGATTTCAGCCTGACGGTCAGACCGGGAGAATGTGTGCTTCTGTGCGGGGAAAGCGGCTGCGGAAAGACGACGGTTACTAAACTGATTAACGGATTGATTCCCCATTTTACGGAAAAGTGCAGGCTGACGGGAAGGGCTGAGGTGAACGGGGACCTGGTGGGGGAGACCGAGCTTTATCAACTGGCGAAGGAAATCGGCTCTGTTTTCCAAAACCCCAAGAGCCAGTTCTTTAACTTAGATACAGACAGCGAGCTGGCCTTTGGTCTGGAAAATGAAGGAAGAGATCCGGAGGAAATGAAACAGCGTCTCCGGCAGACCGTTGAGGAACTGGAAATCAAAGGGCTGATGAACCGTGATATATTTTCTCTCTCCGGAGGTGAAAAACAGACCCTGGCTTTTGCCAGCGTCTACGCTATGGAGCCGTCTGTCTATGTGCTGGACGAACCTACTGCCAATTTGGATGAGCATGCCATAGAACGGCTGCGAAAACAGATTCAGCTGCTGAAAGCAAAGGGACATACAATTCTGATCGCAGAACACAGGCTATATTTCCTGGCGGATCTCATTGACCGGGCTGTGTATATAAAAGACGGACGGCTCGCCCAAAGCCTGACAGGAGTAGAATTTCGCACCCTTTCCCAGGAAAAACGAATTGAAATGGGGCTTCGTTCCATTGCGCCTTCCTCTTTAACGCTGCCGGAAGCGGAGAGGGAAAACAGGCGGGAAGGTTTGCGGGTTGAAGGGCTGACCTGCGGGTATAAAAAAGAAAAAGCGGTTTTTGAAAACCTTTCCTTTACTGCGCTTCCCGGGGAAGTGCTGGCTATTGTAGGGGATAATGGAACAGGTAAAACAACCTTGACCCGGTGTCTCTGCGGCCTGCTGAAGGAGCGGGAAGGAACCGTGTCTCTGGATGGAACGCCGCTTAACAGGAAAGCCCGCAGACGGAAGAGCTTTTGCGTCATGCAGGATGTGAATCATCAGCTGTTTTACGACAGTGTGTATGGTGAATGCCAGCAGGCCGCGGCAGGAGAGAGGCAGGATATAGAGGCTGTTTTGAATAGGTTTGATCTGCTTCCTTTTCGGGAAAAGCATCCTATGGCTCTTTCCGGAGGACAGAAACAGCGTTTGGCCGCTGCTACGGCCCTGCTGTCAAAAAAACGAGTGCTTATTTATGACGAACCCACCAGCGGTCTGGATTATCGGCATATGCGGGAGGTCTGCTCCGTTGTGCGCGATTTGGCGAAACAGGGACATGTTATTCTCATAGTCTCTCATGATAAGGAATTTATGCGGCATGCCTGCCACCGGGTTTTGCGGCTGGGATAAAAGGAGATGAAAAGGTGAACGAACAATTATTTGGGAGCGGCCTGTTTGTGCCTTTGGCGCAAAGCGACAGCTGCAGCGTATATCAATTAAAACATGACAGCGGGGAAGGGACCGTTACTTTATACGATGTGTTCCCCGGCGTTTCTCTGGCCTACAACGATTTTCACATGCGCTGCTTTGAGTCGGATTTCGTGCCCAAAGCCGATATGTTCTGTATTGATCACTGCCGGGAAGGGCGGCTGGAATACGCGGCCAGAGACGATGCTTACTCTTATGTGACCGCCGGAGATCTGAAGCTGGATCGCAGACTGACCCACAAGGGCCATTTTGAAATGCCCCTGTCTCATTATCACGGAGCTATGATAACCTTTAACATGGAAATCGCACCTGCGTCTCTGAAGGAACAGTTCAAGAACTTTCCGGTGGATCTTAGACGCCTTCAGAAAAAATGCTGTCCGGATCGGTACCCTGTCGTTATTCACGGCGCATCTTATATGGAACATATTTTCGGGGAGCTTTACCAGGTGCCGGAAAAAATAAAAATACCCTACTTTAAACTGAAGATTTTTGAACTGCTTCTTTACCTGGAAGCATTAGAACTGCCGGAGCAGGCGGAGGAGCGGCCTTACTTTTACAAAACGCAGGTGGAAAAGGTTAAAAAGATCAGAGCTTTCTTAGAGGAACACGCGGATCAAAATTTCACCCAGGAACAGCTTTCGAAGAAATTCGATATTCCGCTTACCTCAATGAAACAGTGCTTTCGATCCGTATACGGGACTTCTATTGGAAGCTGGGTCCTCCAATACCGGATGAATCAGGCTGGTATCTGGCTGCGGCAGGACAAGGAATGTAAAATCGCCCATATTGCCGGCCATTTTGGCTATGACAGCCCCAGCAAATTCGCGATTGCTTTTCGCAGAGTTATGGGTATGTCCCCTACGGAATACCGCAGAGCGATCCGATGAAAAACTTTTCTGTCCAAGCGGGACATACCGGTCCTGGCGGAGCGGAAAGAGAGAAAAAAGTCAGCTATGATATGGATGGTGTTTCAAACACCGTCCGTTTTTTATTTTTAAACATGTTTTAGAAAAAAGGAGTATTGTTATGAAACAGAAAAGCTGGCTTCGTATTTTGCTGTCTTTTGCTTCACCCTGTAAGGGAAAAATGGTTCTTTCTGTTTTGTGCGCGATTTTAAGCGTAGGAGGAGGATTTGTCCCGTATTTGGGGATTTACCGGATTCTTTGCCTGTTTATTGAAGAAACCGCCACATTAGAAGGAATCGTCTTTTGGAGCGGGGTGTGCATGGCAGGCTATGTTGTCAAAATCATTTTTTACGGCATATCTACAGTGCTGTCCCATGTTTCCGCCTATACGATTTTGGAAGGCCTGCGCCTGAAATTGGCGGACTGTCTTATGCAGGCCCCTCTTGGGGAAGTATTGGCAAGACCTGTTGGCGCCTTAAAAAATACAGTGGTGGATCGGGTGGAGGATGTGGAACCTCCCCTGGCTCATATGATTCCGGAGCTGTCTTCCAATTTGCTGCTTCCCATAGTCGTTATCGCGGCTCTGTTTGTCCTGGACTGGAGAATGGGGCTGGCGGCGCTTGTTACGATTCCGGCGGCGCTGGTTCCTCTGTCTGCGGGCATGAAAACGTATAACGCCAACTACGCCGCTTACATGGAATCCAACAACCATGTCAACAGCGTGATCGTGGAATATGTAGAAGGTATTGAGGTGGTAAAGGCCTTTAACCAGACTACCAGCTCTTACGAAAAATTCGCGGGGGCAGTAACTTCCTTTCGGGATTTTACCATGGAGTGGTTCAAAAGTACCTGGGTAGCCATGAACCTTACCTTTTCTATTTTGCCCACAACACTGCTGGGTACCTTGCCGGTAGGCGTAGCGCTGTATATAAAGGGAAGTCTGGAACCGGCGCAGCTGGCCCTCTGCCTTATGCTTGCCCTTGGAATTGTAGGGCCTCTGATGAAAGCGACACAATTTGTCAATGAGATGAAGAGCATGGAATACGCTGTGCGGGACGCCCGTCAGCTGCTGGATATGAAACAGCTTCCGCAGCAGACCCAGGGGCAGCCGGGCCGCGGCGGAGAAATCCGGATGAAGCAGGTATCCTTTTCCTATGAGGAGGGAAAAGAAGTACTGTCTGATTTGAATCTGATCCTGCCGGAAGGCAGCTTCACCGCTTTGGTGGGACCGTCAGGCGGGGGAAAGTCTACGGTGGCAAGACTTATTGCCCGCCTTTGGGATGTTGACCGGGGAAGTGTTTCTATCGGAGGCGTGGACATTCGGGACATGACGCTGAAACAGCTGGCTGATCAGGTGAGTTTTGTGACCCAGGATAATTTTCTCTTTGCTTGTTCCCTAAAAGAAAATATTCGTCTTGGGAATCCAAAGGCAACGGATAAGCAGGTTTTAGACGCCGCAAAGGCGGCCCAGTGTCAGGAATTTATCCGTCGTCTGCCGAAAGGCTGGGACACGCCTGCGGGAGAAGCGGGAAAACAGCTGTCCGGCGGAGAAAGGCAGAGAATTGCCATTGCCAGGGCGATCTTAAAAGACGCTTCCGTAATCATCTTAGACGAGGCCACGGCCTTTACCGACCCGGAAAACGAGGACAGGATTCAGCAATCGATTATGGCTCTGTGCCAGGGGAAAACCCTTTTGGTTATTGCTCACCGGCTGTCTACTATTCAAAACGCGGATCAAATCGTGGTTCTAAAAGACGGAAAGATAGAAGATGTGGGAACGCAGAGGGAACTGCTTGAACGCTGCCCGCTGTACAGACAGATGTGGCAGGCTCATATCGGCGCCCGGAACTGGGCTGTTGGCGCTCAGGCGAGAGAGGGGGAGAGTACTGGTGTTTAAAAATATTGGAAGAATCCTGAACTGGATGGGAGACTACAAGGCCAGACTTTATTGGGGCTTTGTTTGTTCCTTTTTTTCTACATGGTGTACAGCCGGGCCTGTTATGCTGGCAGCCTGGGCCCTGGGAAAGATAATAGAAGAAGAGCAGGGCGGCGAGCCAGTGGAAACCAGCCTTGTTTGGCTGTGCTTGGGCGGCGTGATCCTGCTGATCTTTCTTCGCTTTTTACTTACTTATGGGAAAAACAGGCTGCAGGAAAGCATTGGAACCGAACGGGCCGCCGATGAACGGATTTCCATCGGGGAGATTTTAAAACGAGTGTCCTTGGGATATTTTTCCGAAAACAATATCGGCGATATTCTGGCGGCGGCGACTACAGAGCTTTCTGTTCTGGAACTGCAGGCTCCGAAAATGATCGACGCGGTAGTAAACGGATATATTCAAGTGGTGGCTATCATCTGCTGTCTTGCCTTTTTCTGCCCGCCCGCGGCCTTGGCCGCTATCATCGGGGTAGTGCTTTCCGCCGGAGCGTTGTGGGGGATAAACAGACAGAGCCGCCGGACCGCTCCTGTTAATCATAAGGCAAAAGAAGACTTGTCGGCGGCAACTATTGAGTACGTTCACGGTCTTTCCGTGGTAAAATCCTTTGGCCAGGAGGGCGCTTCCGTAAGGAGGTTTCGCCGGGCCAGGGAAGATAATCGGAAGATCTGTATTAAAAATGAATTCGGCTTTGTTCCCTGGAACTGTCTGCACCTGTTTTTCTTAAAGGGCGCGGCAGCAGCGCTGGTGCTGATCGCCGCCCGGGAGACCCTGGCGGGCAGACTGGAGCTTTCCATGCTGCTGATGGCGGCTATGTTTTCCTTTACTATTTTCGCAGGTGTGGAAAACATGAATGACGCGGCTCATGTACTGTCGATTATTGATTCTGCTATGAACAAGCTGGAAGAAATAAAAGACGCGGAATTTATTGATTCTGACGGAAGGAAAGTAAAGCCGCAGCAGTATGACATCGCTTTCCGCCATGTCTCCTTTGGTTATGGAAAACGGCAGGTGCTGAGGGATGTTTCCTTTCACATACCGGAGAATACGACGACTGCTATTGTCGGTCCGTCAGGCAGCGGAAAGTCGACTATCAGCAACCTCATGGCCAGGTTCTATGATGTACAGGAGGGTGAAATTTTAATCGGCGGGCATAATGTAAAAGAATTTACCTGCGACAGTCTGCTGCAGAATATTTCTATGGTATTTCAAAATGTATACCTGTTTCATGATACGGTCCGCAATAACATTAAGTTTGGCAAGCCAGGCGCTGCGGATGAGGAAATGACAGCCGCCGCAAAAGCCGCCCGCTGTCACGATTTCATTATGTCCCTTCCAAAAGGATATGACACCCTAATCGGAGAAGGGGGAAGCAGTCTTTCCGGCGGAGAAAAACAGCGGATCTCTATTGCCAGAGCCATTTTAAAAGACGCGCCGATCATTATTCTGGATGAGGCGACGGCCAGTGTGGATCCGGAAAACGAGCATGAAATTCAGGCCGCTATTTCCGCTTTGGTACACGGTAAGACCATTATTACGATTGCCCACCGGCTGACGACCATTGAACAGGCGGATCAGATTCTGGTAGTGGAAGATGGAAGGATTGTTCAGCGGGGGACGCACCAAGAGCTGAAAGAGCGGGAAGGCGTATACAAGAATTTTATTTCAATCCGGCAGAACGCGGAAGGCTGGGCCTTCGGCAGAAAAAAGCGTAATCCCAGAGATTAAGGAAAATTACTTTTTCGGACTGCGGGTTTGCTCAGGCGTCCTTTCTTTTTTCAAGGAAAAGGCTGGCAGACCCGCAGCCTCCTGTTTTGCCTGAATTGCGTTTAAACGCAAGGTATAGTATAATCTTTAGTTAGTTAAAACTAATATAAGAGAGAAACAGGGATGGACTACTTAGATATTAAAACCTTATACGGCGGAAATACAGAGGAAATCGCAGAGGACCTTTATGAAACCAGACATGGAAAAGGAAAGGGACTGGTAAAGCGATACGCGCTCTTTGAGGGGATCTGGCTCTATCGAATGGATCTCTTTGTGGAGAGCCTTGATTACAGCCATACGCCCATGGACTTTTCCCGTGATCTGATTACCATCAATCACTGTGAAAAAGGCCGTTTTGAAGGAGAGTTTCAAAACGGGGAGTTTGTTTATCTGGGAGAAGGGGATATGGCAGTGAACATGCCGGAAAAAACAGTTATCCGCAATTCCTTTCCGTTAGGTCGTTTCCGCGGAATTATGATCGTTATGGAGATTGGAAAAGCCCAGGAGGCGATGAAAAGGCTGGGAAACGCTATGGGCGGCATTCCTTTTGATTTTCGCCAGCTGCGGGACCGACTGTTATCAGGAAATCAACTGGTTATTTATCGGAATTCCAGGGGCCTTTCCCGGATTTCTTCTCAGCTGTATCAGGAGCGAATCTGGGAAGAGGAATTTTATTTGAAACTTAAAACCCTGGAGCTGCTTTATTATCTTTCTTCCCAAAAGGAAGAGGCTCCGGAGCCAGGCCGCTATTTCAGCAGGAATCAGGTACAGACAGTGAAAGAAATCCGGAAGTTCCTTACCGAACATTTGGGCAACCGGTATACGCTGGCGGAATTATCGGAGCGGTTTTCCATACCGTTGACTTCTCTAAAGGAGTGTTTTAAAGCTGTTTACGGAATGCCGGTAAACGCTTATATGCGAAATTTCCGGCTGGATACGGCGGCGGATCTTCTGCGGAGCACAAACCGATCCGTCGCGGAGATTGCCGAACAGGTTGGTTATGTTAATCAAAGCAAATTCGCTCAGGCCTTTCGGCGAAAAATGCTGGTTTCTCCCATTGCGTACAGAAATAAAAATTGACTTGGCGGAGCGAAAGATGGCCGGGAGGATTAACTCCTTTCCGGCTCTTTTGTTATACTCTAGTTAGTTAAAACTAACAAAGGAGTGAAAAAGAATGAATAAAAAAAGCGTATGGGAACAGCTGACGCAGCTTCCCTTTTTGTCACTGTATACAAAGCTGGTGAATTCCGCCATGGAACTGGATGTTTTTTCCCATCTGAGGGAAAAGAAAACCGCCGGGGAGCTGGCTGGAGAAATGGGCTGGAACGCCATGAGCACTGATTATTTTCTGAAGGCCCTTACTTCCATCGGCTTTCTGAAAAAAGAGGGAGATGCTTTTGTCAACACAGAGGAAGCGGAGCAGTATCTGGTAAAGGGAAAGCCGGAATATCTTGGGGGATTTCTTCTCTATTACAGTTTAAACGAAGGGAATATGCCGATGGATGTGGTTAAGCTGGTAACAGAAGGACCGCAGCCTATGCAGCAGGACGCTATGGACGAACAGCTTGACTTCAGCAAACACGGAGCCATGATGAGGCAGGCCCAGGCAGGATACAGGCAGCAGGAGCTGCTTAGTATTGTCCGCAGTCTTCCGGAGAATAAACAGATTCGGCGGATCTTAGATGCAGGCTGCGCCACAGGTCTTTTAGGACTTGCGGTAATCGGTGATGAGGGGAGCCGAAGCGGTGTCCTCTTTGATATGCTGCCGGCGCAGCTTTTGGAGGAGTCCATTGAGATGACCTGCATGAAGGGCCGGGCAAAGGCGGTAAGCGGCTATTTTATGAAGGATGATCTGGGAGAAGGCTATGATCTGATTCTGGCAGTATCCGTTATGCTCTTTGCTAAAGGAAACATGGAGCACCTGATGAAAAAGTTTTATGAGGCGCTCAACCCGGACGGCGTTTTAGTGGTAATTTCCGAAGGCCTTGAGCCGGATATTACAGGTCCGTGGGATATGGTAATGGGATACCTACCTTATTATCTCCAGGGTATGGATCTGGGCGTGAAAAAGGACGAAGCGGCAAAGGCCGCCAGAGAGGCAGGCTTTACCAGATTTGAAAAACGGACACAGCTTCTCTGTTCCGGTATACAGGATATTGATATTATCAGGAAATAGGCAGGAGCAATATTTATTGGACAGTGTTGGTACTGAAAAGCTTCAGGCGTTTTTCTCCCAAATAGACCAAAAAAGATAGTACTCTTTCGCTCTGGAAGTCTTGGATTTTTCTTATAACGTGTTATAATGGGAAAGATTGGGGTATAAAAGAAAAAGCAATCAAAAGGAGGGAGCAGAAATTAAAATGAGATGTACAACATGCAGTAAAGACTCCTGTTATGTAAAAAACAGTTCAAAAAAAGAAAATTGTCCGCAGGAACGGCCTGAAATTCATTTTCAGAAATTGACCATGGCAGATCAGAAAAAGCTGGAACCATATTTTTCCATGAGACCAAACCAAATTTGTGACAGCAGCTTTTTAGATATTTTCCTTTGGAGCAAAGCAAATCAATTAGAATACTGCTTGATCGAGGGAAAGGCAATTTTGTGGAAGATGAAACTGGATGGGGAGGTTTATACAGTAATGCCATCCTGCAGAGAAGAAGATCTTCCTTATTATTTTAATGTGGTCCAGGACTATTTTAATAAAGAACTGGAGCGCCCGGTGAAAATTTTCCTTGCGGATGTAGAAGCCGTAACGTACTTAGATCTTGAAAACAATCCTTATTATCGGATTAGTAAACAAGAGGATTTGAAGGATTACCTTTACGATGCCGAAAAAT
>CAUEYG010000011.1 GCA_959021945.1 uncultured Eubacteriales bacterium
AGTTGTGTACCATACCGATGTTCATATTGTCGTTGGACAGCTTTGAAATGGATTTAATAATAGCTGTAGGGCCCTTGAAGTCTGCACCCTGTGTTGGGCTGATACCGTCAGACAGAGGAGACCATGCAGCACGGCCGCCTGCAGTTGCGCCTGTCAGCTGACCAAACGGCGTATTGTTGGAAATAGATAATGTACCATGGCTCAATACAGAGTACAAAGTCTTATATTTTCTGTGTTCCATTTCCGTAAAGTTGATCAGATCTGCCGCAATTAAATCTGCATAATCGTCATCATTACCAAATTTCGGAGCTGCCAAGCAGTCTGCCTTCGCCTGATCATAACCTACAAAGTCTGCTTTCAGCACTTCATTGAGCTGCTGCAGTGTATATTTCTTATCATCAAATACTAACTTTTTGATGGCAGCCATGGCATCGGTATATGTAGCCAGTCCTGACCAGATAACGCCAGGCCCAAAATTGTACATAGCTCCGCCTGCAGATACGTCCTTTCCGTGTTCCATACATCCTTCGTACATGATGGACATCAATGGCTTAGGCGCTAAATCTCTATGCACGCGCTGAGAAATAACAGTAGCAACAGCAGTCCATTTTGTAATATATTTGATCTGCTCTTTTACTGCCGCATCAAACTGTTCAAATGTCTTGAACTGATCCAGGTCGCCCATATCCGGCGTAACCTGTTTTCCGTACCAGAGAGGAACACCATGGTTCAGAACCAGTTCAATACAGATTGGCCACTGGGTATAAGAAGTGGAGGTCCACTGATACAGTCTTCCTGCTTTCTGCGGTTCTACACATCCCATGAGGCAGTAGTCTCTGGCATCTTCAATAGAAACGCCCTTGGCCAGCATCATTTTAATATGAGTATCATCAAAGTGACATGCAGGGAATCCCATTCCAGAACGCACTACATCGACAATCTTTTTCATATATTTCTGTGGTGATTTGTTATGAATACGGCAAGCCAGGGAAGGCTGATAAATCTTCACGTGTCTTACAGCATCCATGAGCAGGTAAGTCAATTCGTTTGTAGCATCACGACCGGATCTGGTAACACCGCCTACGCACATATTTACAAATGGCTGGTAACCAGCAAAGAATTTTGAACCGCCTTCGCTTGTGATCCACATCATTTCGGACATCTTTACCAGCATACATCCAGCCAGTTCAAAGGCCTGGAAGTTGTTCATGCGGCCAGACTCAATATCTGCTTTGTAGTAAGGGTACATGTACTGGTCTACACGTCCAATGGACATACCGGTCTGGTTTTCTTCAACCGGCAGCAGAGATTCGATGGTCCATACAGCCTGAATTGCTTCCCAGAAAGTTTCCGGTTTATGCGCCGGTACTTTTGCATTTACTTCTGAAATCTTCTGCAGTTCGCATTTTCTCGTCGGATCTGTTTCCTTAGCCGACAGTTCAGCTGCGTACTGGGACAGACGTCTAGCATAAGCCATAACGCCTTCTGTTGTTTCAATTACGGATTTATAGAAATAAATCTTTTCTAAGTCATCCGGATTTTCATAATCCAGCTGTGCCAGATGATCTCTTGCTTCCTGCTGAATGTCCAGCATACCCTTCTTCATGAGGATAACATCGTATCCAGGGTTAGAGTCTCCACCACCGTTTACGGCATGGTAGGAACAGTCTGATACAAAGGATTCACCGGATAATTCCCAAACGCCGGCTTCACGATACTGGCTTTCGCAGTATTCATCTACAGATTTACCCTGCCAGAACGGGAACAGCTCTTCTCTCATAATCTTTTTATCTTCTTCTGAGATATAGAATGGGTCCTGAGGCCGTTCACCAATCGTGTCAATTTCGTCTACCATCCATCTCCAGGCAATATCAGGCGAAAAGGCTCCTGCACGAGGGGCTCCATTGGGGGCTCCTACGATCAGTTCGTTATCCTGGATAACAAGTGGCGCTGTTTCACAGCAATACCGGAAACATTTCGCACGGAGAAGAATCTTCGGCATACCAGGGTTTTCCTTGGTAATTTTCGTTACCGCACGAGCACGGTATGTTGTAATAGACGGAACCTGTTTGAGGAAGTTTTCCTTCAGTCTTACCAGACGCTCTGTCGGTCCTACCGGTACACCGTCTTCATCCACCTGCGTTGTTGCTGATGCAATGGAAGAATAGTATGTAGGATGCTGACTTCCTGCCGGCTGCTGACCTTGTACAGGAGCTGCAGCCTGAGCCGGTGTTATCTTTGAAATATCGCCCGATACGCTTTCAAACATCTTCATCAGAGATGCACGTTCTTCTTCGGACATGTTTTTAGTGGCTTCTGCAAGCTTATTTGAAAATTCACGAATATCCAAAACTCTTACCTCTCTTCTTTCTTATTTTCAATTAGAAATAACTTTTTATATTGAGCATCTGCTGTGCTGCTTTTAGCCTAAACCCTGCAGGGCCTTTTCCAGAAGCTGCTGCAGCATCTGCAAGTTTTCATTATTATTGCCTTCTTCTATCTGAGTCTGTTTACGCATCTGTCTATTTTCCGGCGCTCCCAAACCAATGTCTTCAATACGTCTCACACCATATCCGACCTTTCTCACATAAATCAAATTCATAGGTGAAACGTTATCCGAAGTAATGCCCTCTCCTGCAGAGCCGCTTCCCAGTGTCATGGCCGGGAACAAATTCGTAGTAGCTCCCATACTGCCAAAGACAGCCGGTGTATTAACGAGCATTCTTCCAACCGGTTTTTTTAGAGCAAACTGACGGATCACTTCCGGGTCCTTGGAGTGGATTACCAGCGTATGACCATGCCTCTCAGAAAGGAGCAGCTCAATGCACTTTTCACAGGCATGCATCCAATCATCTTCAATATAGTAAGCTAATACAGGGCACAGCTTTTCTCTGGAATAAGGGTTGTTTTCCGAAACATATTTTTGCTGCGAAATCAATACCCGCACTCCGTCAGGAACGATAAACCCGGCTCTCTTGGCCAACTGTTTCGCTGTTTTTCCCACCATCTCCGGATCAGCCGTGCCATCGGGGTAGTAAAACATACGCCCCAGCTTGTCGGCTTCCTCCTCTGACATAAAGTATGCGCCGTTGGCTTCCAGCTCTTCCCTGACCTTTGCAGCAATGCAGCTGTCTACTACAATCGATTGCTCTGCTGCAGATACAACACCATTGTCAAAGGTTTTGCTGGCCAGAATATCCTGCACCGCTTGTCTGATGTCTGCTGTCCGCTCAATAAATGCGGGGCCGTTTCCTGTGCCTCCGTAGATTACCGGTTTTCCTGACCGATAAGCTGCGTCCAGCATACCAGGCACCCCTGTATTCATAATGAGGGACGTATATCTGTGATTCATCAGCTCAATGGTACCTGCCTGGGTAACGGTGTGCATATAAGAAAGCGCGCCTTCCGGCAGGCCGTACCCTTCCGCAGCTTGTATCATAATATCCAATGCCTTGGATATTGTTTCCTTTGCTCTCGGATGGGGAGAAAATACGACTGCGTTTCCAGATTTTACAGCAATCAACGCAGTGTAGATTGCAGTCGATACCGGGCTGGTGGCTGGGCAAAGCCCCGCGATCACGCCTACTGGAACGCCTACATCCATCATCTGCTGAGCATCATCTTTTCTAATGATACCTACGCATTGCATGCCCCGCAGTTTTGCGGGAAGATATTCACAGGCAAACCGGTTTTTTATGTATTTATCCTGCCATTTTCCATAGTCGGTCTCTTCGCTGGACAAAGCTGCAAGCTCTTTCGTATGCTTTGCAATCTCTTCTGCCATGCGCTCCACAATTTCGTCCAGTTTTTCCTGAGGAAACGTTGCCAGCTTTTGCTGCGCCTCATGGGCATTTTCCGCCAGGATACGAGCTTCTTGGATGGAGAGCAAATCATGATCCATAATCTTCATATCCATTTGCATCTCTCCCTTTCTTATTTACATTACAATGGGACTATTCGTCACCATAAGGAAGTAATTTTTCCATGTCATACTGACATGTGATTTTTTTCAGGTCTTCGTGAGGTCTTGCGATAACAACAGAGCTGTATACTTCTGTTCCCAGCGCTTCTACTGCTTTGATTCCTGCTTCCACTGCAGTTTTGCAGGCCCCTACATCTCCTTCCACCAGAGCGGAAATATAACCGGATGCCGTATTTTCAAAGCCTACTAGATCTACGTCCGCCGCCTTGCACATAGCGTCCGCCGCTTCAATACAGTAAATAATGCCAAAGGTTTCAATCATTCCCAGAGCTTCTGTTCTCACAGCTCCCGGCTCCAACAATTCTTCGTCACACTGTGTATCAATGTCATAAATGGAAACCACGTCGCCGATAGGCTTGATAGGCCTAGGAATTACATCTGTCGATGTAAGCTTTCCAATTGCCTCTGCAGCCTCTGCGCCTGCCTTGATGGAGGACTTAACAGCAGCTACATCACCTTTAATGAACATTGTTACCAGGGTGGACCCTACGTTTTCGTAGGAAATTAATTCCACTTCAGCAGCCTTCAGCATCTTGTCGCATGCTTCCAAAGCAGGAACCATCCCTACTGTCTCCAGCATTCCCAACGCTTGATCTGCATAATACCTAGCCATAATTAGATTCTCCTTTCAAATTGCAGCAAAGCCTGCGGGAAGGAGTCCCGCAGTTTGCTGTCAAAATTATGCATCAGTCTTTAATATAGTTATTAATCGCTGCAATACCGTCTTCGTTAGCACGGTAATAGATTACTACTTTACCGTTCTTATCCATATCAAGTCTGCTTTCTTCCAAAAGACCATTGGAAGCAGCTGTCATCAATGCTTCATCCATTTGGTTGTCTTTGAAGGCTCTAAAGCCACTGTAGTCAGCTTTCAGCGCTTCCTGCACGTCGGCCCTGCAAGCTTCTTTTCCTGATGTAAAGTATTTCAAAATCGCAAAGTTTAAAGGTTTCATATTTTTACGCCTCCTTTGATGCCTTGTCCTGAGAAATTGCCAGAACAACAATACCAACTACCATTACCAGGGCACCAACCCATCCTTGCCATGGGATCGCATAGCCGTCCTGCCCGAATACCAAACCGCACACGATAAAGCAGAAGAACGGACCCCAGAATGCATAAGTACCGTTGCATCCCATGCCGAGAGCTGCACCGCACATGGAAGCGCCTTTGTACCAGAATTTAAAGGAGAAAGATGCAAAGACACCGCCGATAAAGAACAGCCAGATAGATGGTGTATCAGTCAGGGCCTGGCCAACCAGAGAAAGTCCGGAAGCAATGCCCTCTCCGCCGATCATAGAAAGCAAGCTGACCAAAATCACGCCGTTTACCAGTCCGGATGTGCACTGACGAATTACGATTGCTACCTGATAGTCAACCATGCTGCACGCATAACCGCCTACTGCACCTTCAATTCCCCAGCCAAGAGCTGCACAAAGACCTCCGATAATACCGATAATGGTTGATGTGCTAAAGCCGGCTCCGGCTTCAAATCCGGTGCTGCCGATGAGAACTGCAGCAGCAAAGCAAATTACAATACCGCCGATCATTCCGCCAGACAAAGGCTGCTTGTAAAGGAATCTTCCGATAATAGCTCCCAGCGCTGCATTTAATGCTGCAATTGGGATAATGATAGATCCTGCCATCTGAATACCGACTACATAAGCAGTAGAAGCCAAAGGACCTCCGATAATAGCCGCAATAATCAGGATTCTGCCTGGTTTTGTCTTTAGTGTTCTGCCAAAGTCTCCTAAACGTCCAATACAGGCTGCATAAATCAGGGACCACACTGCAGAACAAATATCGTTTGTAGCAGCGCCTACTGCACTTAATACGTAAGTCAGTACAAAAGCAGCAGCAATGCCGCCTCCATAATACCAGTTATCCCAGATACCGGTAGCCATCCCCTGGGTCATAAATGCGGTATACAGTCCATATGTAATACCAGACATAATACCAATGAAAATACCTTTGGTTCTGAAAGACTTATCCATTTGTCTTTTTGCTTCCAGTGCACCTGCAGGTGCACTCATAGCTCTTTCACTCATAAAAGTTACTCCTTTCATTACTTTAAGATAATTGCTACTTTTATATTCAAAATTTAAATTGAATAACAGTTTTGATCCTACGATCTGTCCTCGATCACCCTAAATCCAGTGTCTTTTGGGAGCACCTTCTGCTTAATTCATTTTCCAACGATGTAACCGTTCCCATGCTCCAAACAGCTGTCGGTATAAATCCGGACTTTTGTTCATTCGTGATCGCATTTTTTCTTTTATCAGAATTATATCATATACACTATAGAGGAATGTCAATAGAGAATTTTTTAACAATCTCACTGGTGGAGCATCACTCTGCCCATATAAAAAACAGGCTGAAAGGAATTGTTATTTTTGTATATTCTTTTTGAACAATTTCAGACAATGATTCTCAAACTATTGGTTTTTTCAGAAAAAGAAAATTGTAGCAGCATACGCATTTTGTGTTATGTTTTCAATAACATACATGTTCCTACAATTTCCATTCTTTTTCACCCTTTTTAAACATTCCCCTTAAGGGAAGCCTTTTCCTCTATTTGGTTATCTTGATTCTTAGCCTCTTCCCATGGCAAGACGTCGCCGTCCTCTTTTAAGTATTCCAGCAGCTCAGGAATTCCTTGACCTGTATATGCACTGACGAAAAAGATCTTTTCACATCCCGCCAAGCGGAGCCACTCTGCTGCTTGTTCAGGGTTTCCCAAAGGATGCTCAACCTTTGTTACAATCCCAACTACTTCCCTGTTGCAAATGGCGCATACATTTGGCGGGTATAGGGAAAAGGGTTCCAGAGAACTGATGAGCAGCCCTACTACATCCGCTTCATAGGAGTATACTGCCAGGGCGCCGCCAAGTGTTTTTGTTTCCGCATATTCACCGGGAGTATCAATGATAATATCATAATTATTAACATATTGTGTCTTGTGATAAGTGATGGTTTCCCCTTTCAGGGCCTGGGTAAGCGTTGTTTTTCCCGCTTCACTGCGTCCAATAAATATGATCTTACGCATGGTTTTCTTACCTTCTTGTAATATCACAAACTGCGTATCCCAGATCATCTCTAAAGTAAGATACGATCTCTTCTACAGCAGTATCAACTTCGGAAATCCTTCCCGTTATGATCAAGGTTCCGCTAAAGCGATCCACAAAACCCAGATATACATCTCCTGCCTTTATGGCAATATCACTGGCAATAACGGCTGATTCCGGCGGACTTACATTGATGATGCCAATGGCAGAGCTGGCATAATCAATTTCCGGATTCAGTCCCAGCTTTCTGTAAACAATAGGCCTCGGCCCTCCTATAACATGAGCCAGCGTAATTTGTTTCCCAGGAACCAGCTCTTGAATAATCCTCAGTCTTCCTTCTGTATCCTGAGGCAGTAAATCTTTAATATCCATATTGTCACCTTCCCCTTTATCTTGTCACTTTAATCAGTACTTCTGTTACAAATTCCTCACTATTGCGAATGGTCCAATAGTCGGTTACATATCGTTCTGTAGAATCTTCGCTGCATTTATATCCATGAGACTCTGCCCAATCAAAAATCTTTTCATAAGTTTGGTTGATGGTTTCGTGGGGGCCGATGTGGTAGCAGGACGCCACCATATGTCCCCCCAGGGTCATAGTCGGGTTATCGCCGCAATCAGTGATAATCTCCTGCAGGATACGGACTCTTGTTCTCTCTCCGTTCATCTTTTGGCGATAGTTTGGAAAATATAAAATGACAGGCCCTGTAATGGCTTTTCCAATTCGCTCTAAATAGTTTGTCCATTCAATATTAATGACTGATTCCATATAGTTATAGCAAAAATCCTGCTCCAGAAAGCAGGTCGTCAGAGCATCCATATATTTTACAGATACCTCTGTTACGCCGTTTTCAATCACGCTTTCCGCCTCAAGCACTAAATCATACCAATCTTTTACCGATGTATAGGATATATGAATCTCTTCTTCCAGCTTTTTCAATTCATCAATTTTCATCCGGAATCCTTTTTCATGGGCTCCGTAAGTGCTTCCCTCTAAAAAGGCTTTCATCTCCTCCAGCTTGAATCCCATCTGTTTGAAGTATTTGATAACAGGCACAAACAGCAGGGTTTTCCGGCTATAATAGCGGTAATTATTTTCTTCTGAAATTTTATCGGGACATATGATTCCAATCTTGTCGTAAAATCGAAGCGCTTTTTTTGAAATGTTACAGATCTTGCTGACTTCCCCTATTGAATATAACTCCTGATCCCTCATGGAATACTCCTTCCGTCTATTATGAATGTTTATCTGTCAATTTTGCTTCTGCTTCGTCCAAATTTTTGTACCCATAAAATTGCGCTGTCATCCGATGGATGGCGAAAGAAAGATTCTCTGAAGCTTGTGCTGACCGCTGTACATCTTGTAGGTACAGCAACAGGGTTCTTACAGAGTAGGTTTTTAATTCTCCAATTGTGTAAATATGAAAAGAAACATCTTGACCGTTTGTACCGGTCAGAGGTCTGCCTCTTTTGCTGAAAGCAGGATATGCCCTCTCAAATTCCTGTTCATAGCGTATCAATAGATTGGCAATTCGATCTACTAGCTCCGCTTTTTCCGGCGAAATAGGCGGCAGATAGTTTTTAAGATTTTGGTCAAAATAGTCCGGCTCTGTAAATTCCATCATATAGGCATATTTTTCCGTCAGCAGGTTTCTGCCTTCCTGCAGTGCCTGCGATAAATCTTGTTTGTAACTGCTGAGCATGTCGCTGCTAAAAGCATGGTGCAAGCTGTAACGCATTACATAAAAGGTCCATTCATCGTCCTGACATCCTGCTCGTCCGCCGGCATTATGGACTTGATCAAACATCTCCCATTCCGTTTCAATAATCTGGTTGATCAATTGGTCTTTTGGCGTTTCTGTTCTCTTTATTTCCTCTCTCATGCTGCCCTCCTAATCACAATCCGCCATAATATGAAGGTTCCCCAAACGGGAATCTTTAATGCTTCTCATCAATTCTTCTCCATGACTCTGCAAAAAGCTGTCAGTGGTCAGAGTCAATCCTCTTTGGTTCAGCTCTCTTCCTGTCTCCAAGCAAATCTCTTCAATCAGCTGTTCTTTTCTGCTCCGGGTTTCCATGGTATCGCCCAGTCCCGTTAATTCTTTCAGTTTGTTTACAGCACTTCTCAGCACCGACAGCTCTTCAGCACCTCGAAAAGCCCACTTATAAAAAGGCATATAGGCTTCGTTGAGAAGGTAAATAGCGGAAAGGGCTGCCTTTACAAATTCTCCGCAGGCAAAGTAGGCTGCATAGCAGTCACCTCTTTTCATACACCGCAAATAATTATATTGTCCTGCCTGAGCCATAATGACTGTCCGAGCAGCCAACTTCTTTTTTAATACATCTTCGGGATAAAACCCTTTGAGAACGCTGCGGATCTCTGTAAAAGTTCCTAGATAATCACAAAATACCTGCCCATTTGCAGCAGTTGCTAAAAAGCGCTCAGGGATTCGAAACCACTCCATATTATCTTTCGGAGCATGAGGCAGCCCGATATATTTCTGATAAAACCGTTCAATAGACAGGACTCCAATACGTCCGCCTCCCTGTGGAGTCTGCACTCTGGTAAACCCTTGGTAGGACTTTGGCATTCTGTCATAGGCCTGCTGCATCTGTATTCCCGCTTCTTTGTAAAGGTGCTCCGGCACCCAAATGCAAAATCCAGGTCCAAAATCATGGTCATGGGAAAATTCATCATCAAATCCCAGACATTCGGACCCTTCTCCTACCAGGCCGGCTGCAATTTGGTCTTTATACTGGGACAGCTGCCTTTGAATCAGGTCTTTCCCGTATTCTTCAAAATAGGATTTGGATAATTCCATTCCTTTCATATTGTCCAGAGCTCCTCTCTTTTTATATCCATTCTATTGTAAATGCTCCCGCACTTTTTCCAAATTTGCTGCGACCAGCTCATAATACGGAGTTTTTCCAAAGTCACGCTGAATCAGCTCCAGCGCCTTTTCATAATAGCCTGCTGCGTCTTTATAATTTCCAGTCAAGAAAAAGACTTCCCCCAATCCGGCGCAAGCGGCAGAGTAATGTACATCTTTGCCTCCTGTAGCCTCTTCAAATATTTTTATGGCGCAGAGAAAACTTTCTTTGGCCATTTCCATTTTATTTTGACGCACTTGAAGCTCTCCTAAGTTTACATAGGTTGTTGCCAGTTCGCCTTGATATTGGGGCAATCCCTTGATAATGTGAAAGGCAATATCCAAAGCTTCCTCCGCCTTGTCAAATTGGCCGTTTTCCCGATAAATGGCGCTGATATTGTTGCAGAGCGCGGCCATCCGGTAATCGCCGCCCAGCCCGCAGTCCAGCAAAAGCGCCTTTGCCTTGAGGAACAGCTGCAGCGCCTGCTGCGGTTCCTTGGCCACAATATGTACATCTCCTGTATTAATCAGTGCCGTAGCATAGTGCTCTGTAGAAGACAGTCCCATCTGTTCCAGCCTGGATAAAACGATTTCGTAAAGTTTTTTTGCCCGGTCCACCTGACCGGTGACTCTACAAAGTCCTCCCAGTTCATTGCATACTGCCACGATTCCAGATGAGTCATTTTGGTCTTCTGCTGATTTAAGCCAGCTTTCCAGGTACCGCATGGTTTCTTTGCTGTCTTTTTTCTGAAACATGAGGTCCAGTCCGTGATAAAATTCCTGTAAATTAATTCGGTTGTCCATCGCTGTCTCCTTCCCCTTTAAAATCAGATTAAGTATATCCCTTTTGACTCTATGAAGTCAAGTATTCCTTTGTGTTTCAGCTGCCTTTTGGGTATTCAAAAAAGAACGGTTTACTCTGCAGCATGGAACCGTTCTTTCTTGTTGGCTTTCAAGTTAACATTTTATCCATTTGTTAATGTTTGGCTTTTAGATTAATTATGAAAGGAGTTAAGCCATTAAATGTTTTGCCAATTCTACAATGCCGGCTGCATCGGCGGAATAAAAAGCATCAATTTTTTCTGCATACGCATCGTTTAAAGGAGCTCCTCCAACCATAAGCTTCACCTGTTCTGACAGCCCTGTTTCATTAAGCAAATCCGAGGTCCGCTGCATAGCTTCCATAGTTGTTGTTAACATGGCGGACATCCCCACCAAGTCCGGTTTATGTTCCTTAACAGCATCCGCCACTGTTTGAGGCGTAATATCAATCCCAATGTCAATCACCTCAAACCCTGCACTTTCCAGCATTACGGAACAAAGGTTTTTTCCGATATCATGAAGGTCTCCCTCTACAGTAAGCATTAAGACTTTTCCGGAGCTGTTGGTGTCCGCATCCTTTAATAAAGGTTTTAAAAGATCCATCCCTGCTCCCATAGCTTGTGCAGACATTAAAACTTCCGGTACAAACAGCTCTCCATCCTTAAATAGTGCACTGACAACATCCATACCTGCAACTAATCCGCTATTGATCAATTCGGATGCTGATTTCCCCTCTTCCAATCCTTTGTTAATCAAGCTTTCCATAGAATCCGCTTCACCTTCAACTACGCACTGAGCAATATCTTTCATTACATCCATTTTCATTACCTGCCTTTCTTTAACACAATAGATTCAATTTCATTGGCTAATTTTTCTGCGTTGCGGCGTACTCGCAAGCCATGTTTCAGATAGTAGTCATATTCAAACACATTAATCGTATCAAATACCTGATAGTGATCCTGCGCTGTCCAATTTACAATGTTGTATATACAACACATCTGGAGAAAATATGGCAGCAGCTTAGCCTCTGTTTCGTTTAAAGGAGCCAAGCTATCGCACTTTCTCAAGGTTTTCTGATAGCCCTCCATAGTGGCGCTCAATTTATCCAGATAGATCTCCCCATCATTGGCAGCCTGCCATGATGTTACAAGATATAATAATAACCCTGCCACTTCAAACAACCTTGTATCTGTCTTAATCCAGTCAAAGTCAAAGAGACCGACCACGTTACCGTCTTCATCATATTTCATGTTTCCCTGATGCAGATCCCCATTTACCGTTACTTTAGGTAGGGATTCTATTGTCTTCGGATCAATGTGTGTGAGTATGTTATCCATAGCAGCCATGACTTCATCTAAATTTCCACAGAAGGTCTGGTGATAAATACTTTTAAAAGGCAGCTTAGAGAAATCTGTAAACCTTGTCTTAAATTCCTCCATCATATAATAGACTCCTGGCTCTTCTACAGAGAATCTACTTGTGTCATATTTCGAGGACAAATTATGAAATTCGGCAACTGCTACGCCGATTTTATAGCAGACATCTGCCGGAGTAGTATCTTCAAACCAACGGTAACGATCTTTACCGGTAAGGAACTCATATACAGCGTAAAAATAATCCTTATCCAGTTCATGATTTTGCACAAAAGTACTCCCTGCTTTATTTTTTATGACAGCTGGAATCATATCCAGTCCACTATCTTTTAAAAAGGTCAAAAAATCATGCTCAAAGTTAATTCTGTTTTCATCTGCAAAACGATTGTATTTACGCAGGAAGTACTGGGTTTTAATCCCATCTTTTTCTGCCACAAAGCCATAGCTGATGTTAATCTGTCCACCAAACATCTTAAAAACTTCTATCACTTTGCCTAAATCATAATGGGTTTCTATGATATCTGATATTGTTTTTATGGTTAATTCGGCAACCATTGTCTTTTCCAGCGCAT
>CAUEYG010000012.1 GCA_959021945.1 uncultured Eubacteriales bacterium
CCGGGATAATCGAAACAGCGATCATAAGGGCAACAAAGACAGAGAGGGCGGACGAAACTTTAAACGAGATGGAAATAGGCCTCCAAAACGGGATAATCGCGATAATAATCAAGGAGGAAATCGGCCGCCTAGGAAAGAAAAAGAAAAGCCGGTAGAAACGATTTTAGAAAAGCCATCCTCCCATAAGAAAGGGGATAAATCAAAGGATAAAGAAAGAGATAAGTTTGCTAAGCTGGAGAGAGGCGGAAAGAAAGGCGGAAAGCCGCAGCCAACTCGTTCCCTGGAAAAGAAAGTGCGCGCCAAGAAGCAGAACAAACCAAAACCAGCGCCGGAACCAGAGGTGGAAGTTGTGGAATTGCCGGCAGGAACCATTGTTATCAATGTTCCGATTACAGTGGCAGGACTTGCAGAACAGATTCAAGTATCCGTTTCCCAGATTATCATGGCTCTCATGAAAATGGGTGTTATGGCCAATGTCAACCAAAATGTGGATGAAGATACAGTGCTGCTCCTTGCAGAAGAGCTGGGAGTTAGTGTGGCTATTGGCAAAGTTGAACAGGAAGAAGAGGAAGAAGGTCTGGAAACCTTTGAAGATAAAGAAGAAGATTTGAAACCGAGACCTCCGATTATTACCGTAATGGGCCACGTTGACCACGGTAAAACTTCTTTGTTGGATGCCATCAGAAAGACCAATGTTACAGCTTCTGAATCAGGCGGAATTACGCAGCACATTGGTGCTTCCGAAGTAGAGATCAATGGACAGAAGATCGTATTCCTGGATACACCGGGACATGAAGCCTTTACCGCAATGCGGGCAAGAGGCGCTCATACCACAGATATTGCAGTACTGGTAGTTGCTGCCGACGACAGCGTAAAGCCGCAGACCATTGAATCGATCAGCCATGCAAAGGCTGCCGGAGTACCGATTATCGTTGCCATCAATAAGATGGATAAACCAGGGGCAAATCCGGATGTTGTAAAAAAAGACCTGACAGAGCATGGAATTTTAGTAGAAGACTGGGGCGGCGACGTAATCAGCGTACCGGTTTCCGCCAAAACAGGAGATGGCATTGTAAATCTTTTGGAAATGATTTTGCTCCAGGCAGAAGTGTTAGAGCTGAAAGCAAATCCAAACAGACTGGCTATGGGTACAGTACTGGAAGCCAGGCTGGATAAGGCAAAAGGTCCTGTCGCAAGCCTGTTAGTAATGAACGGCACCCTGAAATCAGGCATGAGCATTGTAGCCGGAACTTGTTCCGGAAAAATCCGTCTGATGACAAACCATAAGGGTGAAAAAATCAGACAGGCGGGGCCAGCTACAGCTGTTGAAATTTTAGGCCTTACCGATGTTCCCCACGCAGGTGACGAATTCAACGCAGTAAAAGAAGACCGCATTGCAAGAGAAATTGCTGAAAACAGAAGAGAAAAGAAGAGAGAAGAAGTACTGGCCAGAAATTCCAGCACAACCCTGGAAGAACTGTTCTCCCAGATTCAGGAAGGGGAAGTGAAAGAACTGAACCTGATCGTAAAAGGCGATGTTCAAGGGTCTGTAGGAGCTATTGTTTCCTCACTGGAAAAACTATCTGCAGAAAATGTGCGGGTTAAAATCGTACACACTGGCGTAGGTGCTGTGACAGAGTCTGACGTTATGCTAGCTGGAACCTCAGATGCTATTATTATCGGATTTAACGTAAGGCCGAGCACAACAGTCAGCGCCATGGCAGAGCGTGATAACATCCAGATTCGAACTTATCGGGTAATCTACGATATTCTGGATGATGTAGAAAATGCCATGAAAGGAATGCTGGACCCTGAATTTAAAGAAGTTGTTCTGGGAACAGTAGAAATAAGAAATACCTTTAAAGTTCCAGGCGTTGGCATTGTAGGAGGCGCTTATGTTACAGACGGAAAAGTCATCCGTAATGCAGAAATCAGACTGGTCCGGGATGGTATTGTCATTCACGAAGGTAAGATCGCATCTCTAAAGAGATTTAAAGATGATGCAAAAGAAGTAGCGCAGGGTTATGAATGCGGAATTGGCATTGAAAACTACAATGACATTAAAGAGGGCGATGTTATCGAGTGCTTCCACATGGAAGAAATCAAAAGAGATTAGGAGACACATATGGGAAAAGGACATCGGCAGGAACGGCTCGGTGAAGAGATCAGAAAAATTATCAGTGATCTGCTGCTGAGAGAACTGAAGGATCCCAGGCTGAGAGCGGAAATGGTAAGTGTAACTGCTGTCAATGTAACATCTGACGGCAGCTATGCCACTGTTTACCTTACAGCTCTGGGCCTTGGGCCGCAACAGGGAGAAAGCAAAGAACAGCAGGAAGATGTGCTGGCAGCCATGCGTAGCGCCAAAGGGCTCATCAGAAGGGAAATCGGCAAACAGGTAAAGCTGCGCCATGTACCGGATCTGATCTTTAAAATGGATACCTCCTTAGAATATGGGCGGCATATCGAGGAGATTATCCAAAGTCTTGACAAATAATGAGGAGTGAAATGAAGCAAAACAATACCATAACAGAGATTGGGACACAGCTTTTGGCAGCAGATTCTATTCTGCTGTTTCCTCATATTCAGATGGATGGCGATGCACTGGGCTCATCTGTGGCCCTGTGCAGAGTGCTGCGGAATACTGGAAAGCAGGCAGCCATCCTTATCGAAGATGAGGTTCCGGAATATTTATGCTTTCTGGACCAAGGATACTGTGTTACAGAACCCAGGCAGTTTACAGAGCCGGATGTCTGCATGTGCATAGACTGCGGAGAGGTATCTCGTTTTCCAAAACGAAAAGATCAATTTTTCAGGGGGAAAACAACAATCTGCGTGGATCACCACACCACATCGACTCCTTTTGCAGACTACAATTTTATTGATGGAAAGGCTGCTGCCACTGCAGAGATCGTTTATAAGCTGATCACCGAAATGGGTCTGGATATTGACCAAGAAGCAGGAGAAGCCATTTTTGCAGGTATCTGCACGGATACCGGCAATTTTCAATATTCCAACACGACCAAGGAGAGCCACCTTATTACAGCGGCCCTTTATGATGCGGGAATTGATCACGCTAAAGTAGCTGTAGCCCTTTATCAGAATACGCGCCTGGAAAAACTCCGTATTACAAGCAGAATCTTGGACAATCTGGAACTATTTGCAGAAGGGCAGGCAGCTATGGCTTATGTTACACAGAGCATGTTAGCGCAAACAGGCGCTGATCTGGATGATGCAGAAGGCATCGTAGAGATGCTGCGCAATATAAAGGGTGTGGAAATTGCCGCATTTGTCAAAGAGCGGGAAGAAAAACGCTGTAAAGTGAGCATGAGGGCCAAAACCACAGGAAATGTAGCGGAGATCGCAGCTCCCTTTGGCGGCGGCGGGCACGTAAAGGCTGCAGGCTGTACCATTGAAGAGGAAATCGGTGTTGCCTGTGACAAGCTGAAAGCAGCAATCGAAGAAAGTTTGAGGAAAAAATGAACTCCAATATAACAGGGATTATTAACGTAAATAAGCCGGCTGATTGGACCTCCCATGATTGCGTGGCTGTCATGCGCCGTGTGCTGGGACTAAAAAGGGTAGGTCATACGGGAACACTGGACCCCATGGCTACAGGCGTGCTCCCTATCTGTGCAGGAACAGCTGCAAGGATTATGGAGTACCTTGACCTGGATTTTAAAACCTATCAGTGTGAAATGCAATTGGGTCTTGAGTCAGATACCTTGGATATCTGGGGGTCTATTACGAGAGAATCTGATGTTTCAGCAATTACAGAGCAAATGATTCATAAAGCCTTCGAACCTTTTCACGGCAATATACAGCAGATTCCGCCCAAATATTCAGCATTGAAAGTAGATGGAAAAAAACTATATCAGTATGCCAGAGCAGGAGAAGAAGTTGAGATCAAACCGCGGCAAGTATTTATTCAAAACCTGTCTGTAGATGAGATTGACTTACAGGAGCATAAAATCATGTGGTCCGTAACCTGTTCAAAAGGGACTTACATACGGAGTATCTGCAGGGACGTGGGACAAGCCTTGGGATGTGGAGCTGTTATGACAGCTCTTACCAGAGTGAAAAGCGGCGTCTTTGATTTGGAGCAGGCAGTCGATATTCGCACCTTGCGTGAGATGGACCAAGAAGAAGCAAAGGGTTTATTGCTGCCGCCCGACTATCCGTTGGTCCATTTTGGCAAAGGAGTGTTAAACAGTGAGAGAGCATCTTACTTTTGCAACGGAGGCCATATTTCATTAAAGGATGTTTTGATCGAAAGGGAACCTGTTTATTCGGAAAAAGAGCCTCACATTCCTGTGAGAGACGCCTACCGCAGAGCATATAATCTTTACCTGAGGGACAATGGGCGCGACGTATTCTTGGGGGTGGCTTTTTTTAGCAGCAAATACAAAAAGTTGGTGGCAGATAAGGTTTTTTACAGAGGATAGAAATATGAAGATTTTTAACTCACTTGAAGAAATAGACAATCAGATTGAGGAGACTGTCGTTGCACTGGGAAATTTTGACGGTGTTCACAAGGGGCACCAGCAGATTATCGCAAGGACTGTAAAAAGTGCAGAGGCAGCAGGTCTGAAAAGCGCAGTTTTTACTTTTTCCAACCATCCAAAGAACTTGATGGCCGGAGAGATTATTGTGAAAAATATTCTTTATCCTGAAGAAAAAGCTGCTATTATACGGGATTTAGGCGTAGACTATATGTTTAACATTCCCTTTGGAACAGAGATTTTGACCATGGACCCTGTTGACTTTATTGACCGTCTCCTTTTAGAAAAATTTCATATGAAACAGGCTTACTGCGGTTTTAATTACCATTTTGGGTATAAGGCTGCAGGCAATGCAGAAGTACTGATGAAAGAAGGGATGAAAAAGGGTTTTGGAATTCACATACAGGAACCCTTTGAAATTGACGGCAATTTGGTCAGCAGTACCTTTATTCGAGGTCTCATTGAAAAGGGCCATGTAGACCAGTGTCTGAACTATATGGGGCGTCTTTATTCCATTGGCGGTGAAGTGGTTGTAGGAAACAAGCTGGGCAGGACCATTGGCTTCCCAACCTCTAATATTATGATCGACGAGAGTATGGTGACTCCGCCTAACGGCGTTTATGTTACCTTTTGCACGTACAATGGGGTACGGTATCCCAGCGTGACTAATGTAGGGGTAAAGCCTACCATTGGCACTTATCATAAAAATGTAGAAACTCATATTTTTAATTTTGATAAAGAGCTTTACGGCAAAAAGATACGAGTGGAGTTCTTGGAAAAGACCAGAGATGAGCGCAAGTTTGAAAGCGTGGAGGCGCTGTCCAAGCAAATTACCGATGATTGCATTACAGCCAGATCTTATCACCGGCAGAATGCAGGGAAATATTAAGATTCATATCTTCCAAAGGAGGTTGACAAGGTGCAGGAAGCACAAGCAAAGCAGCAGGTCATACAGGCGGGCCGGGAGTTGTCGGTCAGCGGCCTTATTGCCAGGACATGGGGAAACGTCAGCTGCCGTTTGAATGAGGATTATTTTGCTATTACAGCCAGTGGGAGAAATTATATGACATTGACAGAAGAGGAGGTAATCCGTGTCAAGCTGTCAGACCTTAGTTATGGCAGCCCTATTAGGCCGTCCTCTGAAAAGAAGATTCATCAAGCAGTGTATCAACTGAAACCAGAGGTAGGCTTTGTCATCCATACACATCAGGACAATGCGTCTGCCCTTTCTGTTATGAAAGCGGACTATTTTGAGCTTGACAAACCCTGGGAGGGAATTGGAAACCGGGTATTTTGCGCTGAATACGGTCCTCCGGGAACAGAAAAGCTATGTCAAAATACAAAAAAGGCCTTGAAAAAATCCAGTGGAAATGCTGTGATTTTAAAACATCATGGAGCGCTCTGTTTTGGCCGAAATTATGAAGAGGCCTTTCAGGCTGCTTATAATCTGGAACAGGCCTGCGGCGATTATTTAAAAAGGTTAGATGCTCGTATTATTAGTAAAAATAAAGGAAACACCAAAGAGCTAGGACAGAGCATCCTATGGAGCCGTAGTCAGGTTGTATTGGATTTTGCCGAAGAAAGCCGAACTATGAAGCCTTACCTCGATGATTTTGCTCAAATAGCAGGAACAAAAATAAAAGTACTTCCCAAAGATCAAACGCGAGCAGAAGAGGCGGCGGCAAGGGGAAAGACCGTCATTGTAAAGGGAGTGGGCGCTTTCTGTACAGCCGATACTCTGGAAGATGCAGAGGCCCTTTCCATGATTTTAGAAAAAAACGCCATGGCCTTTTTTGCTGCCGGGAAATTGGGAGGAAAACCCATAAACCGGCGGGAGTGCATAAAGATGCGCCGCCATTATCTTCATCAATATTCCAAGCTGGCAAAAGTCAGGGAGAAATCATCAGGACAAAAAACGTAAAACAACTTGCATAATACCTATGCAGTGTGGTAATATTAGTCGTTGGAAAAATTACCTTTTGCTGAGTTTTACGACGCTCCGGCGGAGGCCCGGCTGAAGGTGGATGAAAAAAAGGAGAAAAGAAAATGATCAATCAAGCAAAAAAAGCAGAAATTATTAAAGAGTACCAGTTAAAAGAAGGGGATACAGGTTCCCCGGAAGTACAGGTTGCTATTCTGACTTACAGAATCAATGACCTGAACGAGCACCTGAAGGTGCATAAAAAGGACCACCATTCCAGAAGAGGGCTTTTGAAGATGGTAGGTCAGAGAAGAAACCTTCTTAATTACCTGAAGGAAAAGGATCTGGAAAGATACAGAAGCCTTATTTCTCGTTTAGGATTAAGAAAATAAAAATGAAAAGAAATACAAGCGGGAGAATCTGCTCCCGCTTGATTTTTTAATGTGCAGGCAATATAGCAAAAGAGCGGTATTGGTGCAGAGTAGTAGATTTAGAGGAAATGATATTAACAGGAGGTAGTTGTTAATGAAATTCACAGATTACAGAACGTTTAAAACTGCTGTCGGAGGCAAACTGTTAGAGCTGGAGATCGGCAAAGTATGCGAGATGGCAAATGGTCAGGTTATGGTGAAATATGGAGATACGGTTGTAAACGTAACAGCCGTAATGTCCAAAGAGCCAAGACCGGATATTGACTTTTTCCCGCTTAGCTGCGATTATGAAGAAAAAATGTACGCAGCGGGAAAAATTCCAGGGGGATTTATCAAAAGAGAAGGCAGACCCAGCGAAAAGGCTATCCTCAATTCCAGATTAATGGACAGGCCGCTGAGACCGCTGTTTCCAAAAGGTTTTTTTAATGATGTACAGGTAGTTGCTACGGTTATGTGTATGGACAACGATGCTCCGTCTGAAATTGCAGCCATGATCGGCTCGTCGGTAGCTCTTTCCATTTCCGACATCCCTTGGGATGGACCTACAGGGTCTGTTCTCATCGGCAGAGTAGACGGACAGTTTGTTGTAAACCCAAGCTTAGAACAGAGAGAAGCCAGCGATATGCACCTGGTGGTATCAGGAACAAAAGAAGCGATCATGATGGTAGAGGCAGGAGCAGATGAGGTTCCTGAAGAAGATATTCTGGATGCCATTATGTTTGCTCATGAAGAAATCAAGAAAATCGTTGCTTTTATCGAAGACATTGTTGCTGAAGTAGGAAAGCCAAAAAAAGAACTGGAGCTTTATGAAGTCCCTGAAGAAATCAACACTGCTGTCAGAGCTTATGCAGAAAGCAAAATGCGGGACGCCATAAAGACTTATGATAAGATGGAACGCCTTGATAATATGGATGCTGTTGAGGCGGAAACCAAAGAGCATTTTGAAGAAATTTATCCGGAAAACGGCAAAGATGTCGGAAACGTATTGTATGCCATTACAAAGGAACAAGTAAGAAGCATGATTCTGGATGAAGGCGTTCGCCCTGATAACCGAAAATTAGATGAGATTCGTCCCATTTGGGTGGACACCAGCCTGCTGCCGAGAACTCACGGATCCGGGCTCTTTAAGAGAGGACAGACTCAGGTTATGTCCATTGCCACACTGGGGGCTATGGGCGATGCGCAGACTATTGACGGGATAACAGAGCAGACAGAAAAACGATATATGCACCATTACAATTTCCCTCCATACTCCGTAGGAGAAGCAAGACCTATGAGAAGTCCGGGAAGAAGAGAGATCGGGCATGGAGCCCTGGCAGAAAGAGCATTGATACCAGTGCTCCCAAGCGTAGAAGAATTCCCTTATGCCATTCGTGTCGTATCAGAGGTGCTCTCTTCCAACGGTTCTACTTCACAGGCTTCCGTATGCGGCAGCTGTCTGGCGCTGATGGATGCAGGCGTTCCTATTAAAGCGCCTGTAGCAGGAATTGCCATGGGATTAATCGAACGGGTAGAAGAAGACGGCAGCAGCAAAATGGCCATCCTGTCTGATATTCAAGGTATGGAAGACTTCCTGGGAGACATGGACTTTAAGGTTGCGGGAACGAAAAAAGGTGTTACTGCTATTCAAATGGATATTAAGGTGCACGGGCTTTCCAAAAAAGTACTGCAGGATGCACTGGCTCAGGCTTATGAAGGCAGAATGCATATTATGGGTGAAATGCTGGAAGAGCTGCCGGAGCCGAGACAAGAACTGTCGCCATATGCGCCTAGAATTATTTCCATGCAGATTGACCCGGACAAAATCCGTACTGTCATTGGACCGGGAGGCAAAACCATCAACAAGATTATTGCTGATACTGGTGTTAAGATTGATATTGATGATACCGGCCTTGTGTATATTGCGGCTCCTGATATGGAAAGCGCCCACGCAGGGGTTCACGAGATCGAACTTCTCACCAAAGATGTAGAAGTGGGAGAAACTTATGAAGGAACTGTCACAAGACTGATGAACTTTGGAGCCTTTATTGAAATCCTTCCGGGAAAAGAAGGACTTCTGCACATTTCTAAAATGGCAAAGCACAGGGTAGAAAAAGTAGAAGATGAAATGAACGTAGGTGATAAGGTGAAAGTAAAAGTGACGGAAATTGATAGCCAAAACAGAATTAACCTTTCCAGGAAAGAACTTCTGTAAAAGAGGCATGTATAGCGCAGCAGTTTAAGCAGACTGTTGCGCTATTTTTTTATCATTGTAAGCACAGAATTAATTATGAGTTTCAGAAAGTAACTGTTTGAGCTGGCTTCTTGAAGATACGTTTAGCTTTTTATAAATGTTAGACGTGTGTTTTTTTAGAGTGTTGCTGCTAATACAAAGTGAATCTGCGATGATGTAATTTGGTGTATCAGAAAAAATCAGCTGAGCTATTTGCAGTTCTCTTTCCGTTAAATTGCTGCTTAAAAGAAAATCAATCTGCGGTTTCGAAAAACGACAGAACGTATTATGGCCATGCAGTTGGGCAAGGCGGTTGGCCAGATGCTCTTTAAATTGAGATAAAATATAGATGTCCTTTTCAGAGAAATCAGGATCCGCAGAATAGTAAAGGGATAATTCAGCAAGTAAGTTTCCGTCAGACTTTAAGGTAACCGTGCAGCAATGTTTCATATTGATTGATTTAAGAAACAGTGTATTAAATTTCGTTTTTTGATAAGAATCTCCCCTCAGCAGAGTTGTACGGTTACTGGCAATGAAAGACTCTGGGTATTTAAAAATATAGTCAGTACTTTCGTTTCCATATGATTCTTTGCAGCGATTATATATTTCTGCAATGCGGGGTGTGGCATCATTAATCATATTGACTTCAATGGAGTTATACAGCTTCAAGCTGTCATTTACCAGACTGAATTCAGCCACATCAAAGTCGATTAAACCTCGTAAATTTTCTAAAAAAGATTTCCGCATAGAGTGAGAGTCATTTTCTGAATAAATCAATAACACAATTTTGTTTATTAATTCCCATTCGGACATCGAAAGCATATCGGCACCTGTTCCTTACTCCCTTGCGGGCAGATCTGTTACGAGATGTAATCTATTATAGTTTACGTTGCCCCTTAAGTAAATATTTTATTGACATAAATAATACTAAAAGTAGCAAAAAAGTTGTATAAAATAAGCATGATAATAATAATCTGAAAGTAAATAACACTTTGTTTCATAACAAGGTGTTATTTTAATATTCTGAAAAAATATGTATGATGGATTTACAAAAAAGAAAGGAGGAAATTGATGTTTTAAGGCATCAATAAATAAAAATGCAAAAGAACATAGGGTTAAAAGGCACAAACGGCAAATTCTATTTTGGTTGGTATGTGGTAATTATGGGTTTTATTCTCATGATATTTGGTTATGCATGCATTGTTTCAGTATCAGGTATATTTACACTTCCAGTAACAACAGAGCTGGATTTTCAGATTGGTGATTTTGTTGTTTGGATGACAATACAAAGCCTGGCATCTATTGGGATGTTGTTATTGATCCAAAAACGCATGACTTCTAAAATGATCAAGCCTATTATGATCTTCAGTGCCATATGTGGGGCAATTGGAATGTTTGGTTTTTCCAGAAGTTATGAATTATGGCAGTTCTATCTTTTTGCAGTGTTTTTAGGAATATGTATGGGAGGACTTACATCTACACCTTGTACTGTTCTTATTACAAATTGGTTTGGTGCAAAAGCCAGAGGCGTTGCTCTCAGTTTTGTTTTTGGAGGAACGAGCCTGGGGTGCATGGCAGTAATGCCTATTCTCAATCAAATTGTTCTTACTCAGGGCTGGAGAACCGCTTATCTTGTGATTGCAATTGCACTCTTAGTCTTATGTATTCCCTTAATACTGGCTTTTGCAAAGTGGAATCCAAAATCCATGGGGCTTACAAGAATGGGGGAAGAAACAAAAGAGGAAAATCCGGAGAAAGTACAGCAAATTAAGACAGGGATACCTTTCAGGGCAGGAATTAAAAAAATTTCTACCTGGCTGATGTTTTTATCAGGCGCATTACTGGTTATAGCATCCGTCAACGTGTTACTTCATACACAGACTTTTTTGATTATGAATGGTTATAGCGCAACAGTCGGGGGGAATATTGTTTCCGTTTCTATTGGACTTCTATTTGTAGGTTCAATTGTAATAGGTGCTGTCTGTGATAAAGGGCATTTGCAGGCAGGGGCGATTCTTACCGCAATTTTATTTGCTTTGGCATTTATTGGTCAACTGTTAATTCCCCAACTGGGGACAGTTGGTATCGGATTTTTGATTATCGGCTACAGCTTTGGCTGTCCTGCAGTAAATGTAATCTCACCATTGCTGGTAAATCATATGTTTGGCGAGAAGGATACAGGCAGATATGTCAGCTATGTGAATATGTTCATTTCACTGGGAGGGGCCTTTGGGGCTGCTATTATTGGAATGGTACTTAATAAGACAGGAACTTATACAGCGCCTTTTGCAGTATGTGCCGTATTTATTATAATCTGCGGATTGATTCGCGGCATGGTTTCTTCAGATAAGTTTAGATTTAAGGAAGATAAGGGGGAGTGTTAAATGAAACCTTTCGATATGTTTGAATTTATATTGCCCACAAGAATTCGGTTTGGTGAGGGCATTTCAGGAAAACTTGCTTATGAAATAAAACAAATGGGACATAACAAACCTATGATCGTTACAGACCAAGGTTTGATAAAAGCAGGTGTTGTGGATGCAGTAATAGAAAGCCTAAAGAAAGAGCAAATGGAATATGCAATATTTGACCGAATAGAACCTAATCCTCGGGATATTACCGTACAAAAAGCTTATGAAGCGGCGGTTGAGTATGGGGCGGACGTATTGGTTGCTGTTGGAGGAGGGAGCTCGATTGATACAGCAAAGGCTGTCGGCGTTCTTATGACTCATGGCGGGTTAATAAATGAATATGAGGGTCTTGGCAAAATTAAAAAACCGATTTGCGATTTAATTGCCATCCCAACAACTGTGGGAACAGGAAGTGAAGTTACTTTTTGGTCAGTGATTACAGATACAAAGAAGCATTACAAGATGAGCATCGGGAGTCCCTTCCTTGCTGCCAAACTAGCATTGGTGGATCCGAACTTGGTAGAAAGCCTGCCCCCTGCTGTGACTGCTGCAACAGGCATGGATGCTCTTACCCACGCTATTGAGGGTTACACCTGCAGGCTTGCAGAGCCTATCACAGATGCATGTGGGATCTATGCTATTGAAATGATCACTTCCAATATCCAAAATGCAGTAAATGGCAGAGACAAAGAAGCAAAGGCCAATATGCTGATAGGGAGTCTAATTGCAGGTCTGTGCTTTGGCAACTCAGACATAGCGGCAGTTCATTGCATGGGAGAAGCACTAGGAGGACTTTATGACACACCTCATGGTGTAGCTATGGCTATTTTGCTGCCATACGTTATGGATTACAATTATTCATCCGACTGTGAAAAATTCGCTAGGATCGCTAATGCTATGGGTCAGAAGACAGAGGGAATATGCCAGGAAGAAGCTGCTCAGAAAGCGGTAAATGCAGTGCATCAATTGAACAGGGAATTAAAAATGCCAAAACTGCGGGATATTGGAATTAGAGAAAAAGATTTACCGGAACTGGCCAAAAGAGCATGTGTAAATGTATCAACAGACAGCAACCCAAGGAAGGTAACGGAACAGGATTTCC
>CAUEYG010000013.1 GCA_959021945.1 uncultured Eubacteriales bacterium
AAAAGTTCGTTTTACTCTGGCAGTTCCTACAAGTATGGCCGCATGGGCAGTGAAGCGAGTGCCTGCTCCTGCGTTTGCAGCACTTCAAGATAAAATAAGGGCGCCCTATCATTCCCTGGTTACAAAAGAAAATATGAGTTTTATCCTCCAGGAGTGCAGTGATATTCTGAAGGAAAACAAGGGGATAGAAGTCGTTCATGTTGAGTGCAGCGACGGCACATTTGTTTCGATTGTGTTATAAAAGATAGCCATACATAATTAGGAGGGAATATACAATGGCAAAATATGTTGACCTTATCACAGGAAACTTTGATGAGCTCTGCAAGTTCCTTGAGCGTGAACTATTGGCCACCAGCTTTTCTGCATCCTTAAGATCAAAATTTCGAACAAAAGTAAATGATGTCAGGTGCTGTGTTCAGGTATACGAACGGTATTCCCTCAGCTCAAGCAACTGCGTAAGTTTGAACATTACATTGTTGGAATATCAGGAGAGCATTAAAATTGTTGCAGTTGCTGCCGGCGGGAGAGCCTATTGTTTTGGAAAAGCGCGAACTTGGACAGATTGGACTTGGGGAGAAGAGAAATTTTTAGAAAAGTTCAAGGAGGCAGTCAGCCAATATCAAAAGAAAGATGTGATTAAGAAGATTCGTTAGAAAGAGATCGCTTTTAGATTTACTCTCTAGATAAGGAAAAGGAGCAGTGACTTGGAGGCGCCGTAGGAGCCATAAACCAAGAGGCACTGCTCTTTTCTTTCATTAAAAATAACGAAAAACACCTTTTACTTTGCCTAAGATTTTAACATCTTTTACAATAATAGGACTCATAGCAGCATTTTCTGGCTGCAGGCGAACATGCCCGTCCTCCCGATAAAATGTTTTTACTGTAGCTTCACTTTCAAAACCATCTACCATGGCTACAACCATATCCCCGTTCTTAGCTGAGTCCTGCTGCTGTACTAAGATATAATCCCCATCCATGATACCTGCTTCAATCATGCTTTCGCCCTTTACCATCAACATAAAATTGATACCATTTCCTACAAACCGAGCAGGGATAGGAAAGGAATCCTCAATATTTTCTTCAGCCAGAATGGGTACGCCTGCGGCGACCTGACCTACGAGAGGGATGTCTACAATATCAGTTCTTTCCCCATGATCCGCCGATGGATCAGAACCAGGCAATGTCTCCTGATCGACTACCATAAGGGCACGAGGCTTTGAAGGGTCCTTTACAATAAACCCTTTTTGCACCAAGTGATCAATATCCTTATGGGCCGTAGAAGTGGATTTTATGTTGAGGGCGCTGCAGATTTCCCGTACAGTAGGCGGATACCCTTTTTGCCTAATTTCACATTTCATATAATCTAGGATTTTTTGTTCGCGTTCCTTTAACATAAATTTCCTCCTCAAATAATAGGTTTTTTATTAGGATAGCATAAAAAGAACAAAAAGTAAACGAATGTTCGAAAAATAGAATAACAAAAGTGTCCCGGTAAGCCCGGGACACCCAAAAGGAGTACTTAACATGACTAAGCAGAGCTATTTAATCATGTTGTCAACTGAATCCATTACCTTATCCAAGATTGCCATTGCTTCTCTTAGCTCTCCTTCTGTAATGATGAGCGGAGGAGCAACGATAATCATGTTTTCATGTGAATAAGTCCAAAAACCTTCTTTTACAAGCATCCCAATGATTTTTGCCATCAGGCCGTCAGGATCTTCGTTAAAGGCTACAATTGGCTCTTTTGTTTGCTTATCTTTGACCAGTTCAAAGGCGGAGAAGAGTCCGATATATCTTACTTCACCGACACAAGCGTGTTTTTTGCTGAGATCTTCCAACAATTCACCTAACACTTTTCCCTGTTTTGCAACATTGTCGGCAACATTTTGGTTTTTATACTCGTTAATAGTAGCAACTGCAGCTGCACAGCCCATAGGATGAGCGCTGTAGGTCAAACCGCACATCATCTTGTGGTCATCAAAATATTTTGCAATTGGCTCGCTTACAATAACCCCGCCCAGAGGAACATAACCGCAAGTAGCACCCTTCGCAAAGGTAACTAAATCCGGCTCAATACCAAACTGCTGGAATGCGAAACAGGTGCCTGTTCTGTACCAGCCAGCCATTACTTCATCACAAACCATTAAAATACCGTATTTTGTGCAAAGGTCTCTGACGCCTTTTACATATTTTGCCGGTGGAATGAGAATTCCATTAGAACCTACTACAGATTCCAGGAAAATGGCAGCAATACTGTCAGGTCCTTCATATTTAAACTGATTTTCTAAAAGTTCCAGATAGAAATCTGCTACATCATCTTCATTCTCAAACTTGCAGGCCTTTGGCGCTCTGTAAGCATAAGGCCCGTCGTATTTGATAAATCCTGCAGGGCCTGGCTCATTGGCAAAATGTCTTGGCTCGCCGGTCAACATACCTGCACCGGCCGATGAGCCGTGGTAACACCGATACATAGAGAAGATCTTCCACCTGCCGGTATACTGTTTTGCCATTTTAATCGCATTTTCATTGGATTCTGCACCGGCATTTGTGAAGAATACCTTAGCTCCTTTCAGGCCGGAGGCTTCAACAATTGCTTCTGCAGCCTCAGAACGAACGTCCAGAGCAAATCCAGGACCGATAAACGGAATTTTTTCAGCTTGGTCCTTGATGGCATTTATAATCGCCTTGTTGCCATGGCCCAGATTAGAGTTTACCAACTGAGCTGACATGTCGTAATATTTTTTGCCGTCTTCATCCCAAAAGTAGATGCCTTCTGCTTTTGTAATGACTTTTGGATTAAGAGCTCCCTGCGCACTCCAGGAATGCAGATTATATTTTAAGCTTTTTTCTTTAATTGCTGACATTTTCTTTCTCCTTTTCACATGATCTGTAACAAACGATACAGGAGGGACGGACACTCAGCCGCCCCATATATCCCTCATTTATCAGAAATTAAGCATCAACCTTTTCTCTTACAGCTGCATCAAATAAATCCTCGTCTGACGGCTGGAAGGATGGAATCGGTCTTGAAACATAAGTAAAGTTCAAGAGATCTTTATAAGTAGCATTGTGGGAAATGCTGTTGTGCCCCCATGTTCCGCAGCCTAATGTCATGGAGATTGGGAATCCGCAGGTCCAGGAACCGGAGTTGGTCAGGGACTGAGGCTGGTTAACGCAAACCTTACATACAGGAATGATTTCACCCAGCTTAGTAACACGATCTTTAATGGAAGTGTGGATACCGCAGCTGTGTCCTTTTCCTTGATAATCTAAGATTTTCAGCATCTTATCCATGGCATCGTCAAAATCTTTGGCTTTTCTGATGCCGGAAACCGGTGACAACTTTTCGCCAGTGAATGGGAATTCATTGCCGTATCCGCCATTTTCCTCAGCCATGAGCATTTTTGTTCCCTCAGGAACGTCGATCTCAGCAGCAGCAGCAATTACAGTAGCAGGCTGGGCTACAATTTGTCTGTTGAGCTGGTGGTCAGCAGGAGAGTTTGGCCACAAGGTCTTGAGCAATCTTTCTTTCTCAGGAGTACCTTCTTTGACTAATACTGCTCCGGCTTTTTCCATAGCTGCAACCCACTTATCATAACATTCTTCGAGAACAATAATATTGTTTTCTGTAGAACAGGAGGTAGCATGGTCAAAAGCTTTGGATTTTACGATCATAGCAGCCACTTCGTCCAGGTCAGTCGTTCCGTCAACAATGGATACCACATTTCCGGTTCCTACGCCAATAGCAGGGTTTCCAGAGGAATAGGCCTGACGTACCATAGGTGTACCGCCTGTAGCTAAGATAAAGTCTACCTGTGCCATCAATTCCTGAGATGTTTCAACAGATACATATTCAGGTTCAATAGCCTGTACCAGGTCTGCAGGATATCCCAGCTTTTCAATTGTGGCTCTGATCATAGCAGTTACTTCCAAATTTGTTTTTCTTGCTTTTGGATGTGGAGCAAGGATAACAGCATTTCTTGTTTTCAGCGCCATCAGGGACTTAACAACTGGTGTAGCCTCTCCGTTTGTTACTGGAATAATGGCGCCGATTACGCCCATTGGCCTTGCATAAGTTTCCATTCCCATTTTTTCGTCTACATCGATGAGACCAACGGACTTTTTGTCTTTCATCTGGAAATAAGAACCTTTTACTTTTCCGTACATCTTTGCCTGTTTGTCAGCAGGAATACCCATTCCTGATTCTTCCACTAACATTTCACCAAATTTCAGAGCTACTTCCGGCTTTGTCAGCGCATAAGCCACAGCTCCAGTTAAAAGATCTACATCTTCCTGAGAAAAATCATTTGCGATTTCCTGAGCAGCCCGTGCCTTTGCTACTAACTGTGCAACATAATCATGAGAATTCATTGACATTTTTTAAGTCCTCCTTGTAAATTTATCATTCTAAGACAGTATGGATGATAGTGATAACGACTATCGCTTAATATTAAAGCAATCAACGTGCCAAAATGAAAAGGGAAAGTATGAATTTTCGGTAAACTATCTTTAAACGAAATTGAAGCGCCTAAAAGGATTGGAATTTTAAGGTTCTCAAAAGAGGCAACTAAAAAAATATAATGTATACATGAATTGCAGGGAACAAGATAATCATGGAAAAGCGCAAAAAATAAATATGTTGATACAAAAATGAATCAAAAAAAGATAATATTTAATAAGATAAGAAAAAGATGTTGAAATTGCAAGCTTTTGGAACTGCGATACAAAAACGAATCAACGATGCTATTTTGTATCGCAGCTGGAAAGGCCATATTTCCGCAACTTTCGGACAATCGTAGGCTGGCTGACCTCCAGTGCTTTGGCCATGGCACGGGTGGACTTGTATTCTGCTAAGGCAGTTGAAAGAATATCCTTTTCCGCCCGCTGCAGGGCAGAGCTTAAAGAGCGAGGGCGGGGATCTTTGATAGGCTGAACTTCTGCAGCATTCTTAATAAAAACAGGGAGATGATCTTCTGTAATAACTTCATCCTTTGTGGTGAGAATTAAACGTTCCACAATATTCTGCAGCTCCCGTATATTTCCGGGCCAGGGATAGCGCAGCAAAAAAGATAAAGCTGCAGGCGATAAGACTTTTCTCTCGTTTAGCTTTTTATTGTGTTTTTGTAAATTAAGCTGGAGCAGCGGCAGAATATCCTCCGGCCGTTCGCGAAGGGGAGGAATATTAATGGGCACTACATTGAGACGGTAGTAAAGATCTTCACGAAATTTATTGTTTCGGACCAGCTGCAGCAACTCTTTATTGGTAGCGGAAACAACGCGCACATCAATAGGAATACGGGCTACACCACCGACTCTGACCACTTCCCGCTCCTGGATTACTTGCAGCAGCTTTACCTGCAAGTTGAGAGGAAGTTCTGAAATTTCGTCAAGAAAAATCGTGCCGTTTTGAGCTGCTTCAAACAGTCCTTTTTTGCCCTCTGTACGAGAACCGGTGAAAGCGCCCCTTTCATATCCAAATAATTCGGATTCGATTAGACTTTCGGGAATAGCGCCGCAATTAACTGTAATAAATGGAAAGTCCTTTCTGGCGCCGCTTTCATGGAGCAGCTTTGCGATGACCCCTTTGCCTACGCCGGACTCTCCGGTAACCAGGACCGTAGAATCTACAGACGCCAAACGTTTGGCCAAATGAAGTACATTGCGCATAGAGCGGCTGCTGGCAATCATGTGTTCGCTTGAAAAATTTTCTAATGATTCAATTTGCTTTAAGGTTTTTTGAACAGATTCCAACTGATTCTGTAAACTGGTCAGCTCAGTGATGTCACGTGAAGTAGTAACAATTTTGCTCAGATGGCCAGCTTGGTCAAAAATAGGCGTACCGGTAGAAAGCAATTTTTTCCCATCTTTATTTTCATGAATAATCGTTACTTCTTCTTTACGCTCCATAACCAGCTTTGCTACAGAAGGTGTAAAAATTCCGCTTTTTTCCAAATCAGAAATGTGAACTCCATAAATATCATCCGGATTAACCTTGTACAATTCTTTGCAGGCTTCATTGCACCATAAGGAGTAACCTTCACTGCTGTCGATAAAGATTGCGTCATTGATGCTGTTTAATATGGGAATCAGCTCACTGGCTGAAAGGGTATCTAAAAATCGTTTCATATTACCGCCTTTCGTTCCCTTTATTATATAATGTATGAAAAGGTTTCACAAGCGCAGACTTTACAGTGCATGTGGATTTTTTACAAAGTTATGGAAAGAATTTGATTAACCAACTCATATGTGGGTATCATAATTACATAAACGAGTAGATTATTAAGAAAGAAGTTAGGAGGATAAAAGCAATGGCAGTGCTGACAATTACAAAAGACAATTTTGAAACAGAAGTTATGAAGTCGGACAGCCCCGTGCTCATTGATTTTTGGGCTTCATGGTGTGGCCCGTGCAAGATGATGGGACCTGTTGTAGATCAGATTGCAGAAGAAAATGCAGGCATAAAAGTGGGGAAAATCAATATTGATGAACAACCGGAGCTGGCCCAAAAATATGGGGTTATGAGTATTCCTACATTAGTCCTTTTTCAAAATGGAGAGCGGAAGGACACTTCCGTAGGTTTGGTTCCAAAGGAATCAATTGAAAAGATGTTTAAATAATAATTCAAATAGAGTAAAGGAGAGTAAGATCATGGAAAGAAAATTTTTAAGATGTAACCATTGCGGCAATATTGCAACTCTGATTGAAGACAAGGGTGTTCCTGTTATGTGCTGCGGTGAAAAAATGGAAGAGTTAAAGGCTAATACTACAGATGCAGCTACAGAAAAGCATGTTCCAGAAGTAACAGTAGACGGAAATAAAGTTCATGTTCAGGTTGGATCAACGATTCACCCAATGACAGAAGAACACTTGATTCAGTGGATTTATCTGGAAACAGAAAAGGGCGGACAGTTGAAAAAGCTTACTGCTTCCGACGAACCAAAGGCAGTATTCTGCTTGGCTGATGATAAAGCAGTCGCTGTTTATGAATACTGCAACCTGCATGGGCTTTGGAAAAAAGAGCTGTAAATTTTTGATTTCCCAGTATTTGCTGTAAGAAAGGATGTATGGATGAGAACGAAAGAGGTCTGTGATAAGCTAGGCGTTACAGTGAAAGCCTTGCGAATCTATGAAAAAGAAGGATTTTGCTGCGCATCCAGGGGAGAGAATAATTACAGGGAATACAGCAGTGAAGACCTAATCCGCATTAAAAGCATTAAGCTGCTGCGAGATTTAGGTCTTTCTTTAAAAGATATTAAAAAAATTGTAGGGCCTGCTATGGAAAAAAAAGACATTCTTTATGTTTTTTATATGCAGCTGCAGGCTCTGGAAATCAATTTGAGCAAGCTTGCTGAAATGAAAATGCTGCTGAACAACAATTTAAATTACTTGCTTTCAGAAGATTTTGAAACTGACCATCTGGCGGAAATATTGGTGAACTATTCAGAGACCACGCCGGAGAAGGACATGTTGGAAGATATGACAGAGCGGTGGAATTTTGATAATATGGCCGTGGACTATGTGGAGAGGTATCTAAATGACGATCCGGACTATTTGGAGGGCATTGCTAAAAGTAGCAAAATTATAAAAGAATATAATCCGAATTTAGAAATCATCGACGTTGGCGGAGGTACGGGAAATCTGTGGGAAAGGCTTCCTCAGTATAAGAATATTACCATATTGGACAAAAGCTTTGGCATGATTTTGGAGGCTAAGAAAAGAGTCCCCAGAGCAAATTTTATTATTAACGATATCTTAGAAGTGGACCAGTATGATTACGGAGTGTATGATCTGGTAGTGTCAACCTTTACACTCCATCACATTGAGTACGCACAGCAGTTAAAAGCAATTCAAAATATGATCAACTTATGTAAGAAATCAGGAACTGTGATTTTAATAGATCGGTATTTTAAAGATGCAGAAAAGAAAGAAGCCTACTTAAAAATTTGCGAGACCAAAAAAGCTTTTCATAAAAAGAATGCTATTGTTTCTGAGTGGTATATTTATTTGGATGAAGTATTAAAGTTTCTTAGCTATACCGGATATAAAGTGGTAGTTACCAATATCAGCAATTTGATTTGCTGCATAAAGATAAAAAAAGAAAACAAAGGTTAGGAAAAGGAAGAGACAGCCTCAAAAGGAAGAGGTTGTTTTTTTATGCCTAAATCACAAAATAAATGTTGTAATTTTCAAAAAAATAGCTTAGATCTATTGACCCGGTCCTTTGGACATAGTTTATCCTTGGATTAACAAATCGAAAGGAGGACGATTATGACAGATATGAAAAACAAAAAAATCGTTAATGAGGAACAGGTGAACTTGGTGAGAAACGCCATTGAACACAGAGCAACCTGGTTTTACCTTTTGCTGGATGAGGTGAGAAAAAGCGGTGGCAACATGGAATCTATAGGGAGAGCAGCCGTACACAGATGTGGATGCTTTCACGGGACAGAAAAAATGCTGAAAAACTGTAAAGACCCTGGGGACCTACGAAGTTTTTTAAAAGTATTTGCCGATGAAACAGGGCAACAAGTTTTTGAGATGGAGGTACTGGAAAATACCAAAGATAAGCTGTACATTGATTTTCACTACTGCCCTCTTGTAAACGCATGGAAGAAACTAGGGGTCCCCGGTGAAGAGCTGCCTTTGCTATGTGACATCGCCATGGACGGAGACAGGGGAATTTGCTCAGAGTTTGAAGGCTATGAATTTGCCCTGGGAAAGGTAATTGCAAAAGGAGAAGGCATTTGCCAAATCCGAATCGAAAAAAAGTAGGAACCTTTAGAAGGAGAAACGGTATGAAAAAGATTATGAATGGGGCAGAGAGCTTTGTCGATGAGAGCCTGCAGGGATTAGTAGGGGCTTTTAAAGATAAAATTAAATTTGCTGAGTCTGATCACAGAGCAATCATCAGAGCAAACGCTAAGTCAAAGGATAAGGTAAGCATTATTACAGGAGGCGGATACGGACATATGCCTACTTTTATGGGATATGTAGGAGAAGGTTTAGCAGATGGCTGCGCCGTAGGTAATGTCTTTACCTCCCCAAGCGGACAGACTATTGCAAATGCAGCCATGGAAACAGAGACAGGAAAAGGCGTTTTACTGCTCTTTGCCAATTATGTAGGTGATTGTCTAAATTTTGAAATGGCAAAAGAATTGCTGGAATTTGAAGATCTGCAGGTTGGATATGTAAAGGCCTGTGATGATGTGGCATCAGCAGATCAGCAGAACAAAGCGAGCAGGAGAGGCATTGCAGGCATTTACTTTGCATACAAAGCAGCAGGGGCAAAGGCAGAACAGGGAGCCTCTTTAGAGGAGGTTACAGAAATAGCCAAGAAAGCCTGCCAAAGGATTTCAACAGTGGGGTTTGCCTTTTCTCCGTGTAAAATACCGGGAAGAACAGCACCGGTTTTTCAGATTGGGGAAGATGAAATGGAACTGGGAATGGGAATCCACGGAGAACCGGGAATTGCAAGAACCCAACTAAAATCCTCAGCAGAGGTTTCTGCAGAAGTCGTAGAAATGCTTGTATCTGACCAGAATCTTAAGGAAGGGGATGAAGCAGCTGTACTGATAAACAGTTTAGGGGGTACCTCCATAGAGGAACTGGGTCTCCTTTACAAAGATATAAGCGGTCAACTGGAAAAAAGAAAGATTAAAATCAGTCAGCAGCTGTTGGGAAGATACGCTACTTCCATGGAAATGCAGGGGGCTTCTGTAAGTGTATGCAAGTTGGATGAAGAACTAAAGAGCCTCTTGAATGCACCGGCCCAAACACCATTTATTACAGTGAAATAAGGAGGCGGCTTGTGTACAACATAATTGATGTGAAAAAGATGATGGGAAAAATGGCAGAAGAAGCCTTAAAACACAAAGAGCTTCTTGGGGAACTAGACGGTTTGTCAGGAGATGGTGATTTGGGAGAAACCGTTGAAAAGGCCTCAAAGGCAGTAATCGACAGCATTCAAAAGGAAACCCCAGACATTGGAGCTCTGCTGAAAGGAGCAGCCATGGAGATCAATAAAGCCGCTCCCTCTACCTTGGGAACTTTACTGTCAGGGGGCGTTATGGCTCTGGCGAAAGCCTACAAAGGAAAAAAAGAATTGGAGGCGAAAGAGATTGCAGAGCTTCCTAAAATAATGGCAGATAATATTCAAGAAAAAGGAAAAGCAAAGCCAGGGGATAAGACCATATTGGATGCCTTATGCCCTATGGCTGATGCAGTAAACTGTAATTTTACAGAGACCGGAGAGCTGAAGCAGGCTTTTCATGCCGGAGCAAAAGCAGCGGCAAAGGGAGCGGAAAAAACAAAGGGGATGCTGCCTAAAGCAGGGAGAGCCCAGTGGATTGGAGAGAGAGTAAAGGACAACCCGGATGGGGGAGCCGTTTTATGTGCAAAGCTGGGAGCGCTGTTTTTATTAGAAGGCCAGGATTAGGCCGGCTGCTGTGCAATCTGACTGCGGCAGCAGCATCGTAAAAGGAGGTTTTATTATGGAATTGGGTATTTTGACCTTATTGCCGATTGCAGTATTATTTACAATTATCTTTACGACAAAACGAATGCTGCTGGCTCTCACAGCAGCCACTCTGATAGGCTCTATTCTGCTGGCCGGTTGGAAATTTCCTGCAGAGTGGCTTGCAAAAGTTCAGGCGGCTTTTAGTGCCGGAACAGTAGGATATCTTTTGTTAATGCTGGCCCTGTTTGGAATTCTCATCGCAGTACTTGATAAATCCAACGCAGTAAAAGAATTTGCCTTTTGGCTCAGCAAATATGCTAACACTAAAAGAAAGGCATTATTAGTCACTTACCTTCTGGGCTGGATTATCTTTGTAGAAGATTACTTAAACAATATGGCAGTTTCTGCTGCTATGAAAAAGGTATGCGACTGCCATAAAATTCCCCGAACCTTATTAGGATATGTAGTAAACTGTACTGCAGCTCCTGTTTGTGTAATCATTCCAATGTCTTCCTGGGCTGCATTTTACAGTGGACTCTTTGAGGAATACAAGATTACAGTAGACGGTACCGGTATGGGAGCATATCTTTCCGCGATTCCGTATTTGTTCTATGCCTGGATTATGCTGGCTATTTTGTTGCTGGTAATATTAGGCGTGCTGCCAATGATCGGCATCACAAAAAAGCATAGTCTTCAGGCGATTCAAACGGGAATTGTGTGTGACCGTGAAACCAACATTGATGGAGAAGAAATACGTTCTGGAAGCTACGAGGAAATTATAAAGCAGGCGGAAAATTGCAAGCCGTGGAACTTTCTTATTCCAATGGTGGTAATCGTGGTCATTACTCTGATTACAAAAGATGTTATGATTGCATGCATGGGTGCTATTGCAGTCTCCGTCATTCTTGTTCTTCTTGGAAAAAAGATAAAACTTACAGAGCTATTTGACAGTGCTTATGAGGGCGTCCTGAGCATGATAATGGTAGATGCTATTATCGTTATGGCTCTCACATTAGTGGAAATCAATATGGCAACAGGGATGTCCGAATATATTGTATCTATTTTGTCGCCGCTTTTAAAGGGCTGGATGTTGCCGATGATTGTATTTGCTTTTGTTACTGCGTATACTTATTTTTGCGGCGGATTCTGGGATGGTTCAATGATCTTTATGCCCATTGTGATTCCACTTGTGAATGCTTTAGGCGTGGACCCTATTGTAGCTTGTGCAGCTTTAATCTGCGCTGCCTGTGCGGGAAGTACCATTTATGTATGCGGCGACGCCATTATGATTACATCACGGGCTGTTGATATCAAACCGTTTTATCAGATGAGAGCAACTCTGCCTTACGCACTAATTGCTATTATTCTATCTATTATTGCCTTTGGCATTGCAGGATATGTTACTATGTAACCAAGGGAGTGATAAAAATGAAACGATTAGATCAAATCATTGACGGTTACAAAGAAGAGATGGCAGAGGAACTGAGTACTTTGATTCAGTTTCAATCTGTTGCCGAAAAGCAATGGGGAAAATACCCTTTTGGAAAAGGGGTATTTCAAGCCTATCAGCATATGATGAGGCTGGGAAAAGAAAAAGGCTTTTGCTGCAGAAATTTTGACAATTACGCAGGCGACCTGTCCTTAGGGCAGGCTCCCTACATTGGCGTGGCTGTTCACTTGGATGTGGTGCCTGCAGGTGAGGGATGGACTGTGGACCCCTTTGGAGGAATCCGCATAGGAGAAACCATATATGGGAGAGGAGCCATAGACAACAAAGGATGTGCCATTGCAGCCTTTTATGCTTGTCTCGCCATCAAAGAAAGCGGTCTGCCTATGGTAAAAGGGATTCGCCAGATCCTGGGCACTTTTGAGGAAGGGGGAGAGTTTCCCTGTTTGATGCATTATATGGAAAAGACAGAGCTTCCGGAATGCGGGATTGTGCCTGATGCCTGGTTTCCGGCCGTGTACGCAGAAAAAGCTTTTTGTACCTATGGGTTTGAAAAGAACTTTGACCAATATGACGTGACGCAAGAGGCAAAAGGGCTCAAGCTAATAAGGTTATCAGGAGGAAAGGCAGTT
>CAUEYG010000014.1 GCA_959021945.1 uncultured Eubacteriales bacterium
TTTTTCAAAGCTGAAATTGTACGAATATTATATTTATAATATTCAAATTATTCAAAACCGGAAGAGTCAGCTATAATACGTGTAAAAAAAGGAGACAAGACATGAAGGAAATAATTGCAAGAGCAAAAACAGGCTGCTATGCAGGAAAAAAAGATGAAAATGGAATTATCCATTTCCTTGGAATCCGGTATGCCAGGCCTCCAAAGCGATGGAAAAGAGCAGAAAAGCTGCCGCCGCAGGAGGAACTGATAAAAGCCTTTCATTTTAGTCCCATCTGCTACCAGCCAATTTTGCCGGAGGAGCATGAAGAGGGGACACCCATGAGCGAGGATTGTCTGACCCTGAATATATGGACGGACAGTATTGAAAAGAACAGCAAACCTGTCATGGTGTGGATTCACGGCGGCTGTTATTTCAGCGGGAGCAACCGAATTCCTTATTACTGCAACGATGCATTTGCAAAGGACCAAAGAGACTTGGTCTTTGTCAATATCAATTACCGGCTGGGAGCCTTTGGCTCTATGGATTTAAGCTTGTATGACAAAATCGGAGAATATAAAGATGCGCCTAATTTGCAGACTTACGACCAAATGGCAGCTTTGGAATGGATTTACGAAAATATTGCAGCCTTTGGAGGAGATCCGGAAAATATTACCGTATATGGGCAATCGGCCGGCTCCTATTCCACATCAACTCTTCTTTTGATTCCAGAAGCAAACCAATACATAAAAAAGGCGATCTGCGAAAGTTCCGGGTTTGAAAAAACGCAAAAAACCATGGAAGACAGCAGGAGCCTGGGCAGAGAATTTGTCAAATTGGCACAGGCCCGCTCTTTAGAAGATCTGCTGCAACTGGAACCGGAAAAGATTCTGGAGTATTCCCTTCATCTCTTTGAAAACCCTAAATTTCCCAGAGCATTTGCTCCAGTGAGAGACGGAAAGCTCATTCCGCAAAAACCTTATGAAGCTTTAAAACAAGGCATAGCAAAACACGTAGTATTAATGGCGGGAACGGTTTCCGGTGAATACGATACTGCCTCTTTTGAGCTGTCCGACGAGGCCATAAAGGAGAAAATTCTCCAGATGTTCGGTGACAGAATATCCGGGGAAGTAATAGAGGAATATTACAAAAACGATAAAAACAGAACCCGAAGACAAGCCTACCTGGACTGCAGAAATGACCTGGCAATTCGGATGCCGGTTTTGTGCACCTTGGAAGCACAGACGGCCTCAGGGGCAGACACCTATATGTACTATTTTGATTATCAGCCGGAAGGCGCTGCCATCAGAACACAGCATTGTTTTGAGATCCCTTTTTTCAATAATAAGCTTGAAATTCCTGTGCATATGGATATGCGGCTTGATGAGCCAGTACAGGGAAATGTACCGGATAAAACCTTAGCAGCGCAAATACAAGGATGCTGGGCAGGTTTTGCACGTACCGGAAACCCGGGAGGAGATCATATTAAAACAGAATGGCCTAACTATACATTGCAGAGCAAAACTACAATGGTACTGGACAAAACAGGATGGCATGCGGAGCAAGATCTTCGAAAAAAAGACACAGAGTTATTACAGCCCTTTTTATATGCGTAAATATCAATAGGGTAAAAAAGAGCAAGGAATAGGAACAGGAGGTTTCAGGATGTATGTAACAGAAAAACATGAGTTATTTAGAAAACTGGTAAAAAATTTTGCAGAGCAGGAGTTAAAGCCGGAGATCTTAGATGAAATTGAGGCTACAAACCATTATCCCAGAGAACTGCTGGATAAAATGGCCAAGTGCGGTTTTTTCGGCACAAAGATTCCCCAAAAGTGGGGCGGGGCGGGATTTGATACGAGAGCCTATGTGATATTGAACGAAGAACTGGCCAGTGTCAGCGCGATTTCCGCCATTTATGCCAATACACCTAACTCACTGGGTGCAGGTCCCCTTTTGGCAGCGGGAAACGAGGAACAACTGCGTAAATACTTAGTTCCGCTGGCCAAGGGGGAATGTATCATTGCCTTTGCACTTACAGAACCGGGAGCAGGTTCAGACGCAGGAAGTATGCAGACCACAGCTGTAAAAGACGGTGACTTTTATCTTCTTAACGGCAGAAAGTGTTTTATCACCCATGCGCCGGAAGCTGACTATGGGATTATTTTCGCAAAGACAGACCCAAGCAGGGGCGTGAAAGGAATTTCCGCCTTTATAGTAGATATGTCCCTTCCGGGAGTATCCACAGGCTTGCCGGAAAAGAAAATGGGAATCATTGGAGGACCCACCTCTGATATTATACTGGAAGATGTGAGAGTGCATAAAAGCGATATGCTTGGCAAAGAAAACAGAGGCTTTATCAATGCTATGAAAACCCTTGATGGAGGCAGGATTGGAGTTGCCGCCCAGTCCATTGGAGTTGCAAAAGGAGCCTTAGAGGAAGCCATAACATATTCCAAAGAGCGTACACAGTTTGGGAAAAAAATAAAAGAATTTCAGGCAATCAGCTTTATGATCGCAGAGATGGCCACAAAACTGGAAGCTGCAAAGCTGCTGACCTATGAAGCAGCCTATTTGAAAGACTGCGGAAAAGATGCATCCAAAGCAGCCTCCATGGCAAAGTGGTATGCATCAGAAGTCTGCAATGAAATCTGTGCAAAAGCAATACAGATTCATGGAGGATACGGATTTATGAAAGACTACAAGGTGGAGCGGTTTTACAGGGATTGTAGGGTATTTACAATCTATGAGGGAACCTCCCAGGTTCAGCAGATGGTAATTGCCGGAGGACTGCTGAAAAAATAAGAGAAAGGATAACAGCAAATATGAAAATTTTAGTTTGCGCAAAACGCGTTCTTGATACAACAGATGTAAATCTGAAAATGGACCCCGCAAGGGGCACACTGATAAAAGATGGTGTTCCTTCCATTTTAAACCCCGATGATGCCAATGCCTTAGAAGCTGCCCTTGAAATAAAAGATCAGGACCCGCAGACAAGGGTCACGGTTTTGACAATGGGAGCGCCTGCGGCAAAATACATGATAAGAGAATGCCTTGCTATGGGCGCTGATGAGGCATACTTTCTTTCTGATAAAGCTTTTGGAGGTGCAGATACTTATGCTACCTCAGTGACACTGCAGTATGGAATTGAGAAAATAGGGGAATTTGACCTAATTTTAACGGGAAGGCAGTCTATTGTAGGAGATACGGCTCAGGTAGGGCCTCAATTGGCTCAAAGGCTGGGAATCCCCCTTGTTACATATGCAGAAAAAATAACGATCAAAGGGAGAAAGGTATTGGTTCAGCGGCAGCTTGAGGATGGCTATCAGCTCATCGAAGCGCCGCTTCCATGCCTGATAACAGCAGTAAAAGAGCTGAATACGCCAAGGTATATGAGTGCAAAAGGAATTGTTGATGCCTATGAAAAGGAAATAAAGGTACTGAACCGCAAGGACATTGGCCTGCCGGAGGATATGTGCGGGCTGACAGCGTCGCCTACCAGAGTGGCGAAATCTTTTGCCCCAGAGTTGAAAGGACAGGGGGAAATGCTAGAAGGGGCTCCGGCAGATATGGCAAAAGGTATTGTGAAAAAATTAAAGGAAAAAAAGATACTGTAGGAGGATGAGGATGGCAGTAACAATCATAAGAGAACAAGGCAAAGCCATTGGAGAAAAAAAGGCTGATGCAAAGCAAGCATATTTAGAATCCTTTCGGGGAGTATGGGTCTTTGCAGAGCAGCGTGAAGGCAAATTGATGCAAGTAACAGCAGAGCTTTTAGGTGAAGGAAGAAAACTGGCAGATACATTGAAAACAGAACTTTGTGCAGTTTTGCTGGGACAAAATATCCGTCACCTGACAGATGAGCTTTTCGGATATGGGGCAGAGAAGGTCTACCTTGCAGATCACAGTGAGCTCAAGGACTACCGGACGGATGCTTATGCCAAGGTGATTACCGGCGGAATGAAAAGGTATCAGCCGGAAATTGTATTGCTGGGTGCAACGCATATTGGGCGAGACCTGGCTCCATGCCTTGCTGTTAACGAGGATATAGGACTTACAGCTGATTGTACAAAGCTGGAAATTGGAGATGAAAACAGAAACCTGTATCAGACGAGGCCTGCTTTTGGAGGAAACTTGATGGCAACAATTTTATGTCCTTCTCACAGACCGCAAATGGCTACTGTAAGGCCGGGAGTCATGGAAAAGGCAGCTTTTGATCCTGGAAAGAAGGGCAAGATTATTGAATTAGAGATCTGTTTCCAAAGAGAAGATATTCGGACAAAAGTGCTGGAAACAGTCAAACTGATAAAAGATAAAGTTAACCTTGCAGATGCAGAAATGATTGTGGCTGGAGGAAGAGGGGTAGGTAGGGCCGAAGGTTTTGAGCTGTTACAGCGCTTTGCCGATAAATTAGGAGGAACTGTGGGAGCATCGCGGGCTGCAGTAGATGCGGGCTGGATTGATCATTCCCATCTCATCGGGCAAACAGGGACAACGGTAAGGCCCAGGGTTTATTTTGCCTGTGGTATTTCAGGCGCCATACAGCATTTGGCAGGCATGGAGCGGTCAGACTGTATCATTGCTGTGAACAAGAACAGTGAAGCACCGATTTTCCAGGCAGCACATTATGGATTGGTAGGAGATTTATATGAAATAATACCATTGATTATGGAAGAAATAGACAGGCAATGAACCTTGCGTTTCAGAAAAAAACCGGCATTCGCCGGTTTTTTCATTGCTGGAAAACCTTTAGAATATGCGCCATTCAGGATAAGTTTTGGCCTTTGGAGAGAGGGAATCGAAAGGTGCCAGAGAAATTCCAAAGGAATCAAACTGTGATTTGGAAAAATAATAGGTAATGTATTGGTTTATTCGATGATAGATTTCATTTACATGATAGACCCGGTTTGGGCGGCTCTGATCGTTATAGGCAAGATGCCGTTTGCGGTGCTCCATAGGGGTGACATGATACCACTTTTTAAAGGCTTTGTAATAAAACTTAGGTGCGGAAAAGCCGCAGTCATAGGAGACAGCGGATATGGTATCGTCCGTGGATAAGAGCCGCAGCTCAGAGTGATATACCCGTATTACAGAGAGGTAATTATTGAAGGTATCGTTGAATGTATGATTAAAGTAAGTGGAAAGATAATTATAATTGAGATGCTCCATTTCACTGAGCATTTTCAGGGTCAGCTTTTCGCTATAATGCATGTTGATATAGAGGAGCATTTGTTCAAAGCGATCTTTGGACCATGTTACATCTGCATCATAATCTGCCATACAAAAAACATTAAAATGTTTGATCAACAGGGCGACGATCTTTTCTGCGATTTCAGTAAAGGTTGGAGTTGGAATATCATAGTCCTCCGAATATAGATAGAGGGCGGCCAGTAACAGATCGTTTAGCTTTTTTAAATGGCCCCTCTGGTTTTCTCCTGCAACATCCGGCGTTACCTTTAGCATAATATGCTCAAAATGGCTGTCCCGAAAAAGGCTGTGAGTCATATGGATGTGAAAGGAAACCAGCAAATTGTCCTCTTCTGAAAAAATTCCATGAACTTCACTGCAGTTTACACAAAGAATCTGTCCCTTGTGTAAAGCAATGATTTCGTAGGATAGAATAACAGAAACGCTTCCTTTGAGACAAAAAATCAATTCAATTTGATCTTGGTGATAATGAGTGGCTTCTTTTGTCACAGAGTAGATGGAAATGCTCAGAGGGGTACTGTCCATGGTTTCAGGAATCTTATTTGTAATGATACTCATGCTTACCACCTCCTGGTTATAGTAAAAGTTTAACCTAATTATATCTTTTTATAGGGAAAAAGTCCATATAATTGCACGAATCATAAGAATAAAATGAATTTACAGTTAACTGGTGGTGAAATTTTATGAGGATAAGGAGAAACATTATGAGACTGCAAATAAGTACAAAAAAGCTGGACAAGACAAGATGGCTGGCCCTGGCTGCAGCTGTTCTGCTGATGTCCACACTGGGAATTGGATATGTATGGAGCTTGTTAGTGGGCCCTATGATTGAATTGAGAGGGGCCACCGATGCTTCTATGGCATCCGCCTATACGGCATTGACGTTAACTGGAGCACTTCTTACTATTTTGGGAGGAAAGCTGGTAGATAAATTTGGGAGCACGAAAATCATTTTATCTGCAATTCTTACCTTTGCAGCAGGTCATTTGATCTGCGGGATCACGGATGGCTTTGGAGGTTTTGCCTTTGCGGAAGTCACACTGCTCTCCTGGCAGCAATCTGTGGTATATATTGCCGTATATACCAATGTGATTAAACTGTTTCCGGACTGGAAAGGCCTTGCAGTGGCAATTTCCTGCACAGGAATCGCAGTGGGGGGAGCCTATCTGCCGGTTTTCGTACAGAGCTTTATTGATACAATCGGGTTTGATGCCATGTTTCTGGCAATCGGTGCAATAGGGACTGGCATTGGAATCATCGGTATTTTCTTATTCCCGGATGCGCCGAAAGACTATCTTCCTGCAGGTTATGAAGAACCTGATTATAATAACGAAAATGGAGAACCGGCAGAGGGAAGATTTGTCCAAAAAGACTGGAAACAGATGATAAAGGACCCGGCTTTTTATATGATCTTTCTCATCCCTATTTTAGGGACAACCACCTATATGCTGCTGTCCTATCAGCTAGCGTGGATTGCTCAGGACATTTTGGCTATCACACCAAACCAGGCTGCATTTCTTGTAAGCGGAGTAAGTATTACCGGAATCATTGCAGGGATAGTAGGACCAATTGCAGACAAAACCGGCAGAATGATTATGGCAGTCCTGTGCTTTGGCATTGGAACCGCAGCAGTTGGAGGCCTGATCTTTGCCGGCAGTCACGGGATTATCTGGTTTGCTGTATGTACCTTTCTGTTTTGTTTTTGTTTTGGCGGGTTTGCAACCATTCACCCAGTTATAGTGAGCGATTTGTTTGGCTCAAAACATTTTGGATTTAATTATTCCATTTGCTACCAGTCCATTTTAATTGCTTCGGCTCTGTCACCATGGCTGGGCGTTTTGGGAGGAACAGAAACCGGGGACTACAAGCTGACCTTTACCATCTGTACGGCTATGTGTGCTACAGGATTCCTGCTGATGGTGCTTCTTTGGCTCCTCAGAAGAAAGCACATAGAACCGAAAATAACAAAAGTACAAAAGAAGGAGAACAAACAATGAGCGTAATGGTAAAAGCGAAAACAGGCAAATATGAGGGCAAAATTCTCAGCAGCGGCGTCTTACAGTTTTTAGGCATCCCCTATGCAAAGCCTCCCAAGAGATGGAAAAGGGCTGAGGAGTTGGAGCCATCAGAGGCTGTTTTTAAAGCAGCGGAAAACGGCCCTGCTTGTTGGCAGGAGGTGCTGAAGGAAGAGTGGGAACAGGAACCTCCTATGAGTGAAGACTGCCTGACCCTGAACATATGGACAGGGGATACAGAGACGAAAAAGCCGGTGCTGGTTTGGATTCACGGCGGATGTTATGCCACAGGAAGTAACAGGACAGACTGTTTTGGAGGTGTATACTGTGGAGATGAGTTTGTAGCAGTCAGCAGGGATATCGTCTATGTGAATATCAATTATAGGATTAATATATTCGGTTCTGTGGACCTGAGTAAATGGGATCCGGATGGAGAATATACCAACAGCAACAACCTTCAGACATTTGACCAGATTACAGCCCTTAAGTGGATTTCAGAAAATATAGAGGCCTTTGGAGGTGATCCCCAAAATATTACAATCTCAGGACAATCAGCAGGAGGTATGTCTGTAGCCAGCCTCATGGCCATACCAGAGGCGAACCAATATTTCCATAAAGTCATCTGCCAAAGTACAGCCCTGTCCGATGCCTTTCTTAAGAAAAGAGAAGATGCCGCAAAACTATCTGAGCGTTTTTACAAAATAGCAGGAGCCGATTCTCTGCAAGATTTGCTTCAGATGCCGGCTGATAAACTGAGAGATGCAGGGCAGAGGCTCTTTGAATCCATAAAGCCGGGGGAGACAGGCGCCTTTGAGATGATATGGGGAAAATCGGGTTTTCCTGAGAATCCTTGTGAAATACTGCGCAAAGGAATGGTAAAACACATTCCTCTTATGATTGGTACAGTGGCGGGAGAATTTGACACAGTCGGTTCTTTTTTATCGGAGGAAGAATTAAAAGATCAGGCCAAAGCAATCTTTCCAAATGCAATTGACGATACGTTTGTGCAGCAGTTTTGTGAAAATGAGAAAACCCGTGACAGGCGGACGGCATATCAAGACTTATGGAATGACAGCCTCTTGAGAATGGGTGCTGTAAATACAGCTGAAGCCCAGGCACAGGGCGGAGGGAAGGTATATCTCTATTACATATCCTTTCTGCCTGAAGGGGCAAAGCTAAGGCCTCAGCACTGCTTTGAAATCCCTTATGTAACATTAAAAAAGGATAATCTGGTTTATATGGACCAAAATACAGGGGAACCGGTACAGGGAAGCAAGCCGTCGGAAGAACTGGAACACAGGCTGCATGAATGCTGGGCAAATTTTGTAAGATACGGAAATCCAAACGGGGAGCATATAGAGACCCTATGGCCCGCTTATACACAGGAAAAACAAGAGACCATGGTCATAGACCGTCAATGGCAGGTGGAAAAGGGTGTGAGAAGAAAAGATACTAAGATGCTCCTGCCATTACACCAAAAGAAAGGATGAAAACCATGAAGAAAGTATCAGAACCCGGAACATACAGTGGCTACAGTGAAGCGATATATCATGGATGGAAACGGTTTTCACAATATGTGATGATGAGAGATGGTGTTAAAATCGCAGTTGACTACTATAGACCTGTAAGGGACGGCATAGTGGAAGAAAAACCTCTGCCTGTGATATGGATTTTTACACCTTATGATTACCGAACCCTGTTTGCCACCGAAAGATTTGCTGACGGTACAGCCTATACCCCTTATGTGGAAGAAGATACTATGGGAGCAGCCAAAAGGCTGGTTTCCCACGGCTATGTCTTTGCAGCAGCAGAAGTAAGGGGCACAGGGGCCTCCTTTGGATATCGCCAGACAGTCAACGGGGATCAGGAGGCCTGGGATGGCTATGAGCTCTGCCATTGGCTGGCGCATCAGAGCTGGTGCAATGGAAAAGTAGGGACAATGGGCTACTCCTATTATGGCGCTACTCAGCTGGAAATGCTCCGAAAAAATCCTCCTGCCCTAAGAGCAGCGTTTATAGGCATGACGGATCTTGATAAATATGACGGATGGGTCAGAGGCGGAAGTCTGAGAGCCTTTGGTACGCAGCCGGATGCTGGATACCTGGAGGATTTGAACCATATTCCTGTGGGAGATCCGGATGATGAAGAGGCAAAAAAACAATTGAAACAAGCTGTGCAACAGCACAAGTACAGTTCCAAACAGCGAGAAAACATGAAGGGATGTCCCTATCGTGATTCCTGGTGTGAAGAAACAGATTCAAGGCTGTGGGAAAACCTGAGCCATACCACATACTTGGATGACATTAACAAAAGCCAGACAGCCGTGTATCTTTACGGAGGATGGAGGGATGTGTTCCGCAGAGATACTGTGGTCATGTATGAAAATTTAAAGCTGAGGAAAAAAATGCTGTTGGGACCGTGGCATCATATGGATTATAGGCCGGGATTTGATCTGGCTGCTGAGCAGCTGAGGTTCTTTGGTTACTGGCTGAAAGGAATTGACAATCAGATTATGAATCAGGATCCTATTTATTACAGCGTGGGAAACCTCTATCCAGATGTAGAATGGACCTTTGCCCGGAAGTGGCCCCCTGAAGGGATGGAACATTTGTCTCTGTTTCTTGGGGAAGGGAAGTCAGGGACAGCCTCATCGGTTAACGACGGGAGTCTGTCTCTGCAGCCTCCAAAGAGAGAAGAACAAAAAGACCTTTACCAAGTTAGATATGATATTGAGGAAAATCTTGATGACGATACTGAAACTGTTGACAGGGATAGCAAAGGACTCACATATACCAGTCATGCTTTGAAGGAAGAACTGATCATAGCAGGGCATCCGATCATGGAACTGTGGATTTCTTCTACCAGCAATGACGGCGACTTTTTTATCTTTCTGGAGGATGTGGATGAAACAGGAAAAGGTCATTATATTACAGATGGCAAGCTAAGGGCTTCCCTGCGCTCTGTATCAAAAGCTCCCTATGACTATCTGGGACTGCCTTGGCACCGATGCAGCCATGAGGATGAACATAAATTAAAACCGGGAAAGCCTTACCGCCTGCAAATTGATTTGCTGCCCACCGCATATCGATTCAAAAAAGGCCATAGGATTCGTGTCACCATAACCTGTGCCTGCAGCAAGATTTATTATCTGGAAGAGGAACATCCTCCGGTAATATCTGTGTACAGAGACTCCATTCATACATCTTATCTGCGCATTCCTGCAAGAAAGCAGGGAGAGGACTTGAGGAGGGAACCATGAGCATAAGAAAAGAGGCGCTTCAAAATGAAGCCTTCCAACAATTAAAAGAACGTTATGATGATCGGACTATTTCTGCAAAAGAATGGAAAAAGGAAGGAAAGAAAGTAGTTGGTACTCTAGGGGCGGATGTTCCTGACGAGCTGCTGGTTGCTGCGGATCTATTGGCTTATCCCATCTTTGGGGAACCTGGACAAGAATTGGCAGAAACCGATCAATATCTGGAATTTTCTTTCCCACTGCCTGTCCGGGCTCAATTTGAAAAAATTCTGTCTGGTGCAGACGGCGATCTTCTGGATTATTTGGTAATTGCCAATTCCACAGATGCTTTTGTAAGAATTTATTACTACATACGGGAATTAAAGCAATTGGAGCCGGAAAGACAGATTCCTCCCTTGTATTTCATTGACTGGCTGTTTACAAAGGCAAGGATGCATCAGATCCGAAATGAAAGTGTTTTGGAGCAATTTCGTCAGACTCTTTCTCAATGGAGCGAAAGAAAAATCACAAATGAATCCATAAAAAATGCTGCCGCAATATGCAATAGAAATCGGGCGGCCCTGGAAGAAATGGGGCAATTGCGGAGAAAAGGAAGGATTTTAGGCTCTGAGGCCCTGGTAATCATTGGGGCAGGGCTTTATATGCCAAAGGAAAAACATACAAAGCTAGTCAGGGAGCTGCTGAAAGATGCGCAGCATTGGCCAAAAGCAGACAGCGCAGCTATCTTTGTGACAGGCAGCGTTCAGGAGCATGGTTATTTGTATGAGAACATTGAGCGCTGGGGCGGAAATGTAGTTTCCGAGGACCACGACTTTGGAGACCGCTCCTGGAATAAACAAACAAATATAGATCTGTCACCGATCAAGGGAATTGTAGACCGTTATATGCTCCGGATAACAGGAACAAAGCGAGCCTTTGTGTCAGAACGGACAGAATCTGTCTGTAGGAATGCGCAGCAATGTGGAGCAAAAGGGGTTATTTCCTATACCTTCCAGTATGATGATGCACCATCCTGGGATTTTCCAAAGCAGGCCAAAGCACTTGCTGCAAAAGGCATCCAGTCCCTACAGTTATGGCAGCAGCCCTATGAGGTTGAGTCAGATCATAAATCAGAACAAGTGTTGAAACAGTTTCTTGAACAGATAAGGGAGGCGTAGAGACAATGGCGGAAATACAAAAAGAAATGGGCGGAAAGAGGTCAGTAAAAAGCATGGAGGCTGCCAAAACGGCCAGCCAATATCAGAAACAATGGTTCCATGGGCTCAGCCGGCAGGTGGAGGAAGGAGCGCCATTTGCCTATATTAACGCAGATGTGCCCTTAGAAATTCTCCGGGCAATGGATATTCCCTTTGTGGTAAATCAGTGGTGGGCGGCCATATGTTCTGCCAAACAAATGGCTCCCAAGTACCTGGGATTTTTAAGAGAACAAGGGTACCGGGATGACCTTTGCAGTTATTGTGCCATGGCCTTTGCCGGGAGCATGGATTCAGAACCAAAACAAGGTCCCTGGGGCGGCCTTCCCAAACCAACTCTGGCCATTACCAGGCTGACCTGTGACAGCCAGGGAAGAATTTTTCAGCTCTTTGCAGAGCAGTACGGGGCTAAATTTTATCCAATGGAAAATACCATCCCTACAAAGGCTCCTCATAAATGGTGGGAGATGGCCCCGGACAGATGGGAGGAGCTTTACGAGACAGA
>CAUEYG010000015.1 GCA_959021945.1 uncultured Eubacteriales bacterium
CTACGCCGCCCTGAATCTGGGCCGCTTCATCGGTGATAATATCCCCGTAAAGATTTGGCAGGATCACAACGTTAAAGTTGCTGTTAATCTGATCATTGACCAAATTTGCCGCCATAATATCTACATACCAATCATCGGTCTTGATTTCTGGATACTCTTTTGCTACATCATAACAGAGACTGAGAAACTTTCCGTCCGTCTTTTTCATAATATTTGCCTTGGTAACAATGGAAACGTTTTTATTTCCATTGGCTTTGGCATATTCAAAGGCTGCCCGGGCAAGGCGGGTCGTTCCCAGGGTGGTGGTTACTTTAAAGTCTATGGAAATATCCTCATTAATATCCACCCCTCTGCTGCCCAGTGCATATTCGCCTTCTGTATTTTCCCGGTAAAAAATCCAGTCAATGTTTTTCTCAGGGATGACAACCGGGCGCACATTGGCAAACAGGTCCAGCTCTCTTCGCAGCGTAACATTGGCGCTTTCAATATTAGGCAGGTTATCTCCTTTTCCCGGTGTTGTGGTAGGCCCCTTTAAGAGAACGTGGCACTCCTTGATGGCTGCCAGCACGTCGGATGGAACGGTTTCCATCTTTGCAATTCGATTTTCCAGCGTCAGGCCGGCAATGCTGCGCAGCTCAATTTTTCCTGCTGCAATTTCTTTTTCCAGTAGCTTTTCCAGGATAGCACGGCAAGAGTCCATGATAATAGGGCCGATGCCGTCTCCGTCAATGGTGCCGATAATGATTTTGTCCAGAGCATTGTAGTCTGTCAGCTGTGAAGACTGCTTTAACTGCTCCACTCTTTTTAGCTGGTCTTTTACGATTTGTTCAAATGCATTGCTGTATTCCATAATTATTCTCCTTTGATCAGATTGATCTTTCCGCCTCTTAAAATCATGTTGATTTCCAGGTCAGAAAAGCTGGTCGCTGCTTTGTAAGTTTTTCCGCTGGCCGGATTTTTGATTTCAACAGCACCGGATTTTACTTGATCCGGAGCATGCTCAATCACTAGCTTGTCGCCGATTTTGAAATCATCATAGTCCTCAGGATTTTCAAATACCAGAGGCATGATCCCGCTGTTGATCAAGTTGGACCTGTGAATTCTAGCAAAGGATTTGGCAAGAACAAACTTTACACCCAGATAAAGGGGAGCCAGGGCAGCGTGCTCCCGGCTGGAACCCTGTCCATAATTGTCACCGCCGATAATAGCGCAAGTACCGGCCTCTTTGCATCTTCCTGCAAACTGGCTGTCCACCTTTTCAAAGCAGTAGTTGGACAGGTGAGGAATGTTGGAACGGTATGGCAGCAGCCTGGAGTCAGACGGCATAATGTCATCTGTTGTAATATTGTCTCCGGCATGAAGTGTAACCGTTGCTTCTACAGTTTCCGGAAGAGCGGTATTTCTTGGGAACGGTTTGATATTCGGCCCCATGGCAACAGGCGTGTTTTCTGTGTTGGTTCCTTCCGGGTAAACGATGAAGTGATCGTTTGCTTCAAAGTCAGTATCTGCAATTTGAGGAAGGGTTTCGCCGGATTTGCCGCCGTCTGTCAATACGCCGGTTATAGCGGAAATGGCAGCTGTTTCAGGACTTACCAGATAAACGTCTGCATCCAGAGTGCCGCTCCTTCCTTTGAAGTTTCGGTTAAAGGTTCTCAATGAAACAGCGCCGGATTTAGGAGACTGTCCCATGCCAATGCAAGGGCCGCAGGCATTTTCAATGATTCTGGCGCCGGCAGCAATGATGTCAGCCAAAGCTCCGTTTTCCGCCATCTTTGTAAGAATCTTGCTGGATCCCGGTGAAATAACAAGGCTTACATCAGGATGCACTTTCTTTCCTTTTAAAATAGCGGCAACCTTCATCAAATCCGTATAAGAGGAGTTGGTGCAGCTTCCGATGGCTACCTGGTCAACTTTGATTTCCCCAATATTTGCCACAGTGTCTACGTTGTCAGGGCTGTGAGGCTGGGCTGCCAGCGGTGTGAGGGCGCTGAGATCAACAATCAGTTCCTGGTCATAAACAGCATCAGCATCAGCTGCCAGCGGTGTATAATCCGCTTCTCGTCCCTGAGACTTTAAATAGGCTTTTGTATTTTCATCGCTTGGAAATACAGAAGTTGTAGCCCCCAGCTCAGCACCCATATTGGTAATGGTAGCTCTGTCTGTTACAGAAAGGGATTTGACGCCTTCGCCAGTGTATTCCACGATTTTTCCTACGCCGCCTTTCACGCTGAGCTGCTGCAGTACATAGAGGATTACATCTTTGGCAGAAGTCCATGGGTTTAGTTTTCCTTTTAACTGGACATTAATCACTTTTGGAGCAACTAAGCTGTAGGTGCCTTTTGCCATGGCCACAGCAACGTCCAGTCCGCCTGCGCCAATGGCAATCATGCCCAGTCCGCCTCCTGTAGGAGTGTGGCTGTCAGAGCCAAGCAGTGTTTTGCCCGGTTTTCCATAGTTTTCTAAATGAAGCTGATGGCAGATTCCGTTGCCCGGCTTTGAGAACAGAACGCCGTGTCTCTGAGCTACGCTCTTGATGAAAGCATGGTCATCTGCATTTTCAAATCCGGTCTGCAGGGTATTGTGATCTATGTAAGCTACAGAAAGCTCTGTCTGCACTTTATCTACATCCATGGCTTCCAGCTGCAGGTATACCATGGTTCCAGTGGAATCCTGGGTCAGTGTTTGGTCAATTTTGATGGTGATTTCTTCTCCCGGTGTTAAATTTCCCTCTACCAGGTGATTTTCTAAAATTTTGTATGCCAGTGTTTTTCCCATTGTGATTAGGACCTCCTTTTTGTAATGGCTGTATGATTGTATTTTCTGTAGTGTAGGCAGACGGCTGCTTTAGACCGGCCCTTAGGGCGCTGCAAGCAGTCCTGCACAAGTCACTATTGTATACAAGTATACCAGTATGCGGAAAAGGGGTCAAGAGCAGGGCTCTTTTTTAATGAAGATTTTATGATAATTTTCTTGATTTATTTGAATTCTCAAGTGCAGTATGGTACTCTAAGGGTCAAGAAAGGGGAGGGGCGTCATGTTAGGCTATGTAACAGCCGATAAACCGGAATTAAAGATGCGGGAATTTGAAGTCTATAACGGCTATTACTGCGGTGTATGCAAATCCATTGGAAGACGTTACGGACAGCTGCCCCGAATGGTTTTAAGTTATGATGCAGCGTTTTTGGCTCTGCTGCTTGCAAGCCTTGAGCGTCAGGAAGACCGGCCTTCCCGGGAGCATTGCATGGTTCACCCTATTAAAAAGAAAACCATTGTCCAAAATCATGCCATTGATTATGCGGCAGATGTCATGCTGATTCTGGCCTGGTACAAGCTGCTGGATGACGCCCGTGACGAGGGAAAGCTGTATGCCAGGGCTGTGGTTACAACGAGAAAGGGAATTTACAGGAAACTCAAAGGCCTTAGACCGGAGCTGTGCAGCAAGGTGGGAAAAAACCTGGAGCAGCTGACAAAGCTGGAAGAGGCAAAATGTGAAAATCTGGACCAGGCGGCGGAAGTATTTGCTAACATTATGGAAGCCATCTTTGAAGAGGGGCCGTTGCCGCAAGGTTTTAAAGAACAGGCGGTGCTGCGGCGCATTGGCTATCATTTGGGAAAGTGGATTTATTTGATGGATGCTATTGACGATATTGATGAAAATATTGAGAGCGGAGCATATAATCCACTGCTTTACCGTTTTGGTTATGAGCCGGGGGAAACCGGATTTAAAGACAGGATTATGGAGACTTGCAGATTCAATCTGTTTCATTATTTGGGGGAAATCGGCAAGGCTGCTGACCTGCTTTCTATTAAGAAAAACAGAGGCATTATTGAAAATATAATTTACAAAGGGTTATTGAGAAAAACGGAGAACTTAACCCGGAAGGAGGAATAATGGACCCATATGAAGTACTGGGAGTCAGACAAGGGGCTTCCGAAGAAGAAATTAAGGCAGCGTACAAGGAACTGGTGAAAAAATATCATCCGGATAAATATCAGAATAATCCCCTGTCCGATTTGGCGGAAGAAAAGCTGCAGGAGGTCAATGAGGCTTACGATATGCTGATGAAGGGCAGAGGAACCGGAAACGGAAGTTACGGAGCCGGTGGAGGCTATGGAAACGGCGGATATGGACAGTCCCAAAACGGAGGCCGGGCTACTACACCGGAATTTAACCAGGTAAGGCGAAATATTGATATGGGAAATCTGCAGGGGGCGGAAGACATTTTGAATCGGAGCCAAAACCGAAATGCGGAGTGGATGTTCCTTTCTGGAATGCTTTCTTACCGCAAAGGCTGGTATGATGATGCAGTAAACAAAGTGCAGCAGGCTGTCAATATGGATCCTGGAAATCCAGAATACAGCCAGGCTCTGGGACAGATGATGAATGTAGGACGGTCTTATCAGAATACTGCTTACGGCCGGGGCTTTAGTTCAACAGAAGACGCTTTTTGCAAGGCTATGCAGTGCTATTGCTGTATGGATATGTGCTGTACGCCGGACTGCTGAGGTGACAGCTGTTGACAAATCAAAAGACATTTAAGCTCACCCTGGGGGGCATTTGCCTGGCGCTGACTGTTGTGTTCATGTTTGGAGCATCCATTGTTCCCGGTGTGGAATTGACCCTGTATGCTTTAAGTTCCCTGTTTATTGCAGTCATGATTATAGAGACAGGGGTAAAAGGCGGAATCGGACTGTATGCTGCCGCTATTTTATTAGGCCTTTTGCTGGTGCCCAATAAAATTGGAATCTTGCCCTACGCATGTGTATTCGGTCTCTATGGCATTGTAAAATATTATATTGAGAAAATAAAAAATCCCATCCTGCAAATCTTGTTTAAGGCCATTTTTTTCGGTGCTGTAATGATTGTTGCGCTGACTGGTATGAAGGAGCTGCTGTTGGGAAATGTAGAGCTGCCTGATATGCCGCTGGCTCTGCTGGTGGCAGGAGGCATTCTGTTCCTCCTGCTGTACGACCTGGTTTATACATTGCTGATTCGGATTTATCGGGAACGCTTTAAAGGATTTAAAAAGGAAAAGGGCGTTTCTTTTCACTTATCAAAGGATGATGAAGAGGAACACAAGCACTGAACATTTGATGAGTTGATGAGTCGCTTTTTTGACAGAAAAAACCCCGCTGCACTTTGCGCGGGGTCATTTTATTGATGGAGTTACAGCTGCGGTGTTTTTAATTTAATATGTTTACATGGCAAGAATTTACCGTCGCCTCTCTTGCCGAGGAATTCTCCGTCTTTGTAAACCAGGTTTCCTCTGCTGTAGGTTGCTACAGGATAACCTTTTAGCTTGGCGCCTTCCCAAATCGTGTGGTCTGTATCGCCGTGCATGGCGTCATTTGTAATGGTAAAGGCTTTTTTCGGGTCATATAAAACAATGTCCGCATCCAGGCCAACTTGCAGGGCGCCTTTCAAGTGATCAAGGCCAAAGAGTTTTGCCGGATTCGTGGCGCAAAGCTCAACCGCTTTGTTAAAAGAAATTCTTCCTTTGTTGGCCTCTGAGAGCACATATGGGTACATATTTTCAATTCCGGCGCAGCCGTTTGGAATGGTAGTAAAGTTTCCAGGAGTACCGTCCTTTTGCGTAATGCCCCAATCCTTTTCCGCCTGTGTAAACGGGCAGTGGTCTGTAGCAATTGTAGTAATATCGCCCCGTTTAATTCCTTCCCACAGAGCATCTTGAGATTCTTTTCCCTTCATAGGAGGGGAGCATACAAAATCTCTTGCTCTCAATCCCTGTTCAGGAATTCCATCTTTATATACTTTGTTGGTAAAGTAGAGGTATTGAGGGCAAGTTTCGGCAAAGATTGGATAGCCCTGATCTCTTGCTTCTGTTACAGCATCCATACCTTGCTTGTTGCCTAAATGTACGATGTACAGGGAGGTGCCTGCCATTTTTGCAAGATTGATGGCTCTTACATCAGCTTCACCTTCTACTTCTTCATTCTTTGACATGTAGTGCCACCAGGCGTCTGTCTTTCCTTCCGCCAGATACTGGGCAATCAGCACGTTGTTCACATCTCGGTTTTCCGCATGTACGCCTACCAGAGCGCCGATTTCCTTGGCCTTTTTCAGGGTTTTGAAAAACTGGCCGTCATCAACGCCAAAGTCATAGACCATGAAAACCTTAAAGGATGTGACACCGTAATTTACTGCATCTTCCATGGAACTGAGCATTTCATCCGTTGTTACATCGCCAACTCCAATATGGAAGGAGTAGTCTACGGCAGCGTCGGGTGCAGCCAGTGCATCTCTTCTCTTGATTGCATCCAGCATAGGTTCTCCTTGTCCCTGAAGGACAAAATCAAAGACTGTTGTAGTGCCTCCGCAGGCTGCAGCTCTGGTTCCTGCATAATAATCGTCTGTGGAAATGGTCCCTCCGAAGGGCATTGCCAGATGTGTATGTCCATCAATCGCGCCTGGTAAAACTAGTTTCCCTTTGGCGTCTACTACTTCCGTATCCTTTTCCGGCTTTAGATTGGCGCCAATGGCGGAAATTTTCCCATTCTTAACAGCTACATCTGCCTTAAAGCTGGAAGTTGCTGTTACAACAGTACCGCCCTTTAATAATAAATCCATAATAGTACCTCCTTTTTATTGCGTAAGAGCAGAAGCCTTTGGATTTCAAAGGCTCCTGCAGTCTTTATACTACGTTAAACAGTGGCGATTTAGCCAACTTTTTCTATCATTTTAAATTCTTCTTCTGTGAGCTTGGAGTCTTTCGCCATATTAGTTTTCATCAATAAAGCATAGACAATAAATCCAACAACGAAGGAGAAAATATAGTTGACAGAGTTAATATATGCGATAAAGGTTCCTAGGCCTCCCGGAATATGGAAGTAGGACAGCAAAGGAATGATGAAGGCAACAACCCATGCGATGATAGCCGCATGATTAAAACCATTGCTGTACCAGTATCTCCCGTTTTCTCCCTTAAATAATGCTGCAATTTCAATCTGTCTGCGTTTACATACAAAGTAATCGGCAATAAAGATTGCTGCGATTGGAGAAAGGATTGTTCCGTATGCGTTCATCCATGTAAAGTATGCACCGCCGGAACCATAGATCCACCATGCCTGCAGAATGAAGAATGCGATAAACATGGTAATAATAACACCCTTTTTGTAACTGATTTTTTTCGGGTTAATATTAGAAAAACCATTTGCAGGAGCAACTACGTTAGCGGCAACACAGGTTGTTACTGTAGCGGCAACGACACCAAGGGCAGCGATTAATACGATAATTTTGTTTTCAATCTGATAGAATACTCCGGTCGGGTCAAACATAGCCTCGCCATCTACTAATTCTGTAGCTCTGGCAAAGAAAGCGCCTACAAATGCGCAGAAAGCCATTGGAACAGGCATACCGTAGAGCTGGCCTCTAAACTGGTCTTTCTGTGATCTTGCGTATCTGGAAAAATCAGGAATATTCAGAGCCATGGTAGCCCAGAAGGCAATGTTGCCCATCAGTCCTCCAAGATAAACCAGAATAAATCCGCCATTCTTTTCGATTAAGGCGTCATTGTTTCCGGAATTGAGAACATCTCCAAAAGAATAACCTGCTCCGCCGGCATAAGTCGCCGCCCAGATCATTAATGCGATCATAACTGCAATGAGCAGTGGTCCGCCTACATTCTGAATCCATTTAATCTGATCCATTCCTTTATAAGCAACCCAGCCGATGAAAAGCATAAAGATTACGTATCCCACAAACTGGCCTACGGCTACAGTCTGAAAGCCGCCCCAGGAAGGAAGCCCTACTGTCCAGCTGGCGTCTGCAAAGGAAGGAATAACACAGCCGATAATCGCAGCCACAGCGCCTCCGCCGACCCAAGCCTGAACAGAAGTCCATCCGCAGGCTGTAATGGCTCTTAGGATAGCAGGGATCTGTGCACCTCTGCCACCAAAGGTAAGACGAGCGAAGAGCGGAAATGGGATACCATATTTTGTACCGATTTGAGAGTTGAGCTGAATTGGAATCAATACGATGATATTACCTAATGCAACATTAATAATCGACAGCCATGGAGACACGCCCATGGTAATAAGGCCTGAGGCTAGGGATAGAGAAGGAATACAAATTGACATCCCAACCCATAGCATTGAAATGTTGTATGTAGTCCAAGTCCGCTGAGATACAGACGTAGGAGCCAGGTCTTCATTATAGTACTTTGAAGACGAAAGCTCAGCTTTTGCCGCATCTGTCAGTTCATAGAGTCCATTTTGAACTATTTGTGTGTGCGTTGACATTTGAACACCTCCATTTTTATAAAATGAGCAAAGATTATTTCAAGTTCCATTATACTATAAATTGTCAGAATTGTAACTAGTTTTTTTATATTTTTTTGAAAACTCAAAATATTGTCGAAGGTTGTAAAATGCAGAGGCTCCATGTATAATAAGGGGCAGACTGAGTGGAGGTAGAATATGAGCTTTACAAAATCCCAGGTAAATGAAATTTTAGATCAGTTAGAAGAGCAGTATCCTGACGCAGACTGCGCTTTAAACCACGGCAGTGTTTTTCAGCTTTTGGTAGCTGTCGTTTTATCGGCCCAGACAACAGATAAAAGCGTCAATGTGGTTACAAAAGATCTCTTCGCCGCATATCCGGATGCCCAGGCATTGGCACAAGCGAAACAGGCGGATATTGAGCAGATGATCAAGAGAATTGGTATGTATAAAACCAAATCCAAAAATATTTTAGCTTTGGCAAAGATACTGACAGAAAAATATGGCGGCCAGGTGCCGGAAGATTATGATCAGTTGATCGAGCTTCCCGGTGTGGGCAGAAAGACGGCCAATGTGGTTTTGGCCGTAGGGTTCGGCCATCAGCGCATTGCTGTGGATACGCATGTTTTTAGAGTCTCTAATAGGATAGGACTGGTAAAGGAAAAGGATGTATTAAAGACTGAACTTGCTCTGATGAAGACATTGCCGGAGGAGCGCTGGTCCAGGGCTCATCACAGTTTGATTTTCCACGGAAGATATTGTTGTCATGCTCGGAAACCGGACTGTGAGAATTGTGTAATAGGTTACATCTGTAAGAAGCAAGGGCTCATGAAAGAAGCTGAGAAGCAATAATATCCAGGATCTCTTTGGAAGCCAAAGGCTGCGTCTTGTTTTCTAAGGTTAGAATCAGATTGTTATTTAACCGGATCCCTTCCCGGTGGTAGTCCATTAGTTTGATAGCGTTATCAAGTACATATTCAGGACTGTCCATTAGTCCTAGATGTTCCCAATAAAAGAGCTTGTGGTCCCGGGGCCGTAAAATTAAAAAATCCGGAGCATAGCATCGATTATTTGCAGTTATGATGGGTTCATATCGAAATGGGATATGATAATAGAACAGCAGATCAGCGATCATGGCCTCAGCCTTTGAACGGACAGGAACACCGCAAATGGTTTCGTGAATGAGGGATTCGGGATGCAGCTTGTTTTTCTCATAATCCTCCTGCACCCAATTGGAAAGTTCCGGTTGGTCAGACTGTAATTGTCCTTGGATCTGAGGGATATTTTGATAAGCGGGCGGCAACTCCTTTTCCACTTGCAAGGGGTCAAAAGGCTTGAATTTCCTTAAGGCCTGCTCTAGGGCTGAGATATTGGCAGCCATTTGGGGCAAAATGGAACAGATAAAACGTCGATATTTTAACTGACTAATCTGATGTGCCTTATGAGGGTCGTTTGGATCCAGATAAATGCGCTGCCGTATCCCATTGCTGTAAAAACTATGATAATAATAATTTTTCTCGTTTCGCCTTATCATGGCTAGGCTGCCAGTGGGAAGTGTTTTTAAGTCATCTGTGAGTTTTCTGTGTAAATCGTTTAATTGCTGCAGCACAGACTGCATTGCTTCGTATAAGAGGTACATGATGGCTCCTTTATTTTACAAATTTTGTAATTATCATACACTAAATGGGAAAAAATGTAAATAACCTTTTTTAAAGTATGTCATTCAAAGAAATTTACGTGATTATCCATACAATTTGCTGGTAAAAGAGCAGGTGCAGCGCTCTAAAACTGCTAATTTAAGAAAAAATGGCAAAAAAACAAGGAATTTATGTGGATTCGGCAGTAAGTTGTATGGATACCAGCGCGGAAAGTGAAATTTGGGCATACACGGAGCAACAAAGCCGCCGGAACAGCAGAGCAGCTGGAGCAACAAAGCCGCCGGAACAACAAAGCCGCTGGAGCATAATAAAAAATGCCCTCTCAGATCAGTGATCCGACCAGGCATTTTCTCATCAAAGGCTGTTACTTTCCGCAGCACTTTTTATATTTCTTTCCGCTCCCGCAAGGGCATGGGTCGTTTCGTCCGATTTTCTCACCCTTTACTACGGTCTTTGACTTTTTATAGGACTTGGTTATTTCTTTTCGTTTTTCTTCACTGAGGATACTGTCCCATTGGGGCAGAGTATAAAGATAATCCGCCTCAGCCTCCAGCATATTGTAATAGAGCTTTTCCAGATCAATATCCAATTCCAATTGAGAGGTTTCATCAAACTTCTCAAAATCGTTTTCTTTGCGCAGACTGGAGTTGACCCCATCCAGAAAACCCATAAAAATCACGGGCCGAACCTGATAGCTTTCTGCAAGCTCTCCCAGCACGCCAGAGGTGATCTGCCCCGGCTTGTCCAGCAAATCGCTGTAGATTTTCGTTTCCGCTTCGCTGTATTCGGTCCAAAAGTCTTTAAACGTTGCATCCGTTTGATTTTCAATCAAATCACGCCATTGTTCATATAAAGTCATAAATTTACTCCTTCCCGCATAATTTGGCAATTTCCAGTACATCGCCCATTACGGCGCTGCCTGTAGGAAGCGGGCCTGCGCCTTTTCCATAAAACATCAGCTCATCCACTGCATTTCCTTTGACAAAAACAGCATTAAATTCGTTGCTGATGGATGCCAGAGGATGAGAATTTGGAAGCTGAGTCGGTTTGACGCTGTATTCCAACTTTCCGTCAACCAATTTAGCGGATGCAATCAACTTGATTTTGCAGCCGTTTACAGCAGCAGATGTAATATCTTTTCTTGTGATCTGTGTAATTCCTGTAGTAGGGATGTCCTCCGGCGCCACATAAGTATCAAAGGCCAGCGCCATTAAGATAGACAGCTTGTTTGCTACATCAATGCCTTCCACATCAGCAGTAGGATCTGCCTCAGCAAATCCTTTTTCCTGGGCCTTTTTCAAAACATCTTCATATTTCATACCAAACTCTGTCATCTGCGTCAGAATATAATTTGTAGTTCCATTGAGAATACCCAGAATCTCTTCAAACTGGTTAGAACGCAATACCGTAGTGATTGCGTTGAGAATGGGAATGCCGCCGCCTACACTTGCTTCAAAGCGGAATTCCACCCCATTTTCACGGGCTGTTTTCATCAACTTGTCAAAATTGGCGGCAACAGCGGCCTTGTTAGCTGTTACAACATGCTTGCCATTTTTCATAGCGGAAAGCATAAAGGAGGAGGCAGGTTCAATCCCTCCGAGCAGTTCGATAACAATGTCAATTTCAGGGTCCTTAAAAATGGCGTCAGGGTCCTGTGTAAACTGTTCAGGAGTAACGGTAATACCGCGGTCCCGATTAATGTCTCTTTCAAGAATCTTTGTGATTTCAATCTTGCATTCAGCGGCAGCTTCTATTTGCGCTCTGTTCATTTCTAAGGTCTTATAAGTGCCAGTACCAATATTTCCAAGGCCCAGCAGGCCAACCTTTACTGTTTTCATTCAGACATACCTCCTACAAATCTCTAAAATGCATTGACTAAAAAATTATATAACAAAATCAGAATTTTGTCTTTACTAATTTACAATTTTTTCAGATTGTCTGCAAACCCATTGACTTTTTTACGCCAAGTAGGCACAATGTAAAGAGTTCAAACAGGAGGAATACGGCATGGCAATTCATATTGTGTTAGTGGAACCTGAAATACCCCCAAATACGGGGAATATCGCTAGATCCTGCGCTGCTACAGGCAGT
>CAUEYG010000016.1 GCA_959021945.1 uncultured Eubacteriales bacterium
CAGAAGATAAACAAACAAACAGAATGGAGGGCGAAAGGGCCTTCAGCGTATATTGTACTCCATCCATTTTTATAATGTGCAGTGCAATAAAATCAGAGCCAAGATATAAGGCAGTGGAACAAACAGCTCCTATAATCAGAAACAGCCAAAGCGCAGAGCGGAATATGAGATGGGCCCGCACACGGTCTCCCATAGAAACTGCCCCTGCAACCAATTTGGAAATGGCATTAGGAATTCCTACCGAAGATACGGCAAGCAACAGCATATAAAACTGATATCCTGCTGTATAAAAACCATTTCCCATATCCCCAAAACCATCTACATTTGTAATTACAATTCGATATAAAAACCCCAAAAGCTTTACTACAATCTGCGCAATCAGAATACTCAAAACGCTGGACATAAACAAGCTATCTTTTTTCGTATTTCCCATACCCCAAGTTCCTTTTATTCCTTATGGAAAAATGCCTTGTGCTGCATTTCCCCTGTTCTTATAATGGAATTATAACAGTAATTTATAAAAAGTAATGTTAAAAATGTTAAACAAAAGTTAAAACATCTTTTTTTAAACCTGGTTTATATGGAGTTTAAAACTTCTGGTTATTGTAGAATCACAACAAAGACTTTTATTGCTCATACAAGGAGGAACGGTTATGAATACCAGTGAAACAATGATAAAAACAACAGGCCAGATACTCAAAGATAATATATGTACATTATTCAATCTCTTTAATGTACTCATCGCAATGGCTCTGGCTATTGCAGGAGCCTGGACCAATATGGCATTTATTCTGGTCATTGCTGTCAATACTTTGATTGGCATTATTCAGGAATTACGGGCCAGAAAGCTGGTTTCAGAGTTAACCCTTTTATCAGCGCCAGAGGCCTGCATTATAAGGGATGGTTCTGTTGTCCATATTCCTGCAGAAGAGCTTCAAATCGGAGACTTGCTTCAGCTAAAAAGCGGGCATCAGGTTTGTGCTGACGCTATCCTGGAGAAGGGACAAGTGGAGGTCAATGAATCCATACTCACAGGAGAGTCAGATGCAGTCTTAAAGCAGCCCGGCGATAGTCTTTTATCCGGCAGTTTCATTGTCAGCGGTAAATGCAGCGCATCTGTTATTCATATTGGCTCCGATAACTTTGCGGAAAGCATTGCCTTAGAAGCAAAAAAAATCAAGCAAGCCCATTCTGAATTAATGCTTTCCATGAGAAAGGTCACTCGCTTCACAGGCTTTCTCATTGTTCCTCTCGGAATACTGCTGTTGGCTCAAGCCTTCTTTCTTCGTAATGCTGCCCTTCCTGATGCAATCGTTTCTGCGTCAGCCGCTCTTTTGGGCATGCTGCCCAAAGGGTTGGTTCTGCTCATCAGCATTAGCTTAGCCGTAGGTGTCAGCCGTCTGGCAAAGCGGAGCGTTTTGGTACAGGATCTGTATTCCCTGGAAACTCTGGCCCATGTGGATACCATCTGTCTTGATAAAACAGGTACTCTTACAGAAGGAAATATGCAGGTGGAGGAAACGCTTACTCTGGGGAACCTGCCAGATGTGCCGCTTTCCGATCTTTTAGGCTCCTTTTTCCACTTTACAGATGATAACAACGCAACCTTCCAGGCTCTTTATCAGTATTTCGGAGAAAATACAAAATATCCGCCAAAAGAAAAAATTCCATTTTCTTCTCAAAGAAAATGGAGTGCAATGACATTTGATGCTCTGGGGACCATTTTAATTGGTGCTCCGGAATTGTTTATGAACAGAGGGCTCCCTGCTGCTGTAGAGGAAAAAATGCGCAGTGGCACAAGGGTCCTGGTCATTGGCTGGACTGGTTGTTTTTCCAAAGACCATCCTTTTCAACAAGCGATTCCCCTTGAAGCTGTATTTCTATCGGACCCAGTCCGCGCCAATGCACCTTCCACTCTGGCTGCTTTTAAACGAGAAGGTGTTTCTATAAAAATCATTTCAGGGGACCATCCTGCAGTTGTATCTGCTGCTGCAAAACAAGCAGGTTTAGAGGAATATGATTCTTATATTGATATGAGTACGATCCAAACAGAAGAAGATCTGCTTTCTATTGCAGACCGCTATGAGATCTTTGGAAGAGTCACTCCGAACCAAAAGAAACAATTAGTCCAGGCCCTGCAGGCAAATGGCCATTCTGTTGCAATGGCAGGAGATGGGGTCAATGATATTCTTGCCATGCGGGAAGCTGACTGCAGCATTACTGTGGAAGGTGCAAGTGATGCTGCCCGCCAGACAGCAAAAATCGTTTTGCTTGATTCGGATTTCTCCTCACTCTTGCATGTTTTGCGTGAGGGCAGGCGAGTCGTTAACAATATTACAAAAGTTGCCAGTGTGTTTTTTATCAAGACCATTTACTCCATATTGCTGTCCCTTTTCTGTGTATTCACTAATACAGCCTTTCCGTTTATCCCCATTCAGATTACGCTGATTGACATGGCGATTGAAGGATATCCGGCCTTTTTCATGTCCTTTGAACCGGATAACCGGAAAGTAACCGGGGACTTTTTCTCCTCTGTTCTGCGGGGAGCATTGCCTAATGGATTGACCATTGCTGTCATGGTAGGTTTTCTTCTGCTGGGAGCACCATGGCTCGGCATTCCAGCTTCGCAGATATCGCTATTTGTATATCTGGTACTGGGTTTTGTGGGTATGGAGGGAGTATTCAAAGCCTGTATGCCTTTTAACAAACTGCATCTATTCTTGTTTGTCTCTATGTGCGCAGGATTTTTAACCGCTCTGTTCTTGTTCCACACCATGCTCTACCTGCCGCCGTTGGGGCTGGACCAGCTTCCTTTAGCAGCAATCCTCATTGTTGTCAGTATTGCAATGGAGCGGTTCCTCCACCAGACGATTAACCAGTCGCACAGCTTCCATGGCATTTTCTGAGCTACGACTTTATCTGCACGTCATCTTGCTTTGGAAGTTTGCGGAAAAAGCTTACAACAAAAGGCAGGGATATAAAAAATGACAGAATATCGGCTGCAGTCTGGGCAATTTCTACGCCAGTAAGCCCCATAACCATAGGCAAAATTAAGATAGAAGGAATAAACAGCAGCCCGCTGCGCAGTGCAGCCAGAAAACTTGCTGTACCGCTTTTTCCAATGCTCTGGAACAGCATATTGGAACAGATGGACAGTGGCTGGAAAAAGAGCGCGACCAACTGCGCCCGCAGAGCAAAGGTTCCAATGGCAATGACCTCAGGATCATTTCTGAAAAATCCTACCAGGAAAGCAGATACAAAAAAGCCAATGACAGCCGCACACCCAAGGCTTATTTCGCCTGCAAACCAAGTAAAAAAGAAGGATTTCCGAACTCTCGTAAATTTTTTGGCTCCATAATTAAAGGCTGCCACCGGCTGAAACCCCTGGCCGATTCCCAGCCCTACGGAGTAGATCAGAAAACAAATTCTGTTGACAATCGCCATTGCTGCAACTGCCGCATCACCATATATACCTGCCTGACTGTTGAGCATCATTGTGGCAACGCTGGACAGGCCCTGACGTATCAGACTTGGAAATCCCGTTTTCATAATAGCGCAAATATCTTTCCAGTCTATGGAAAACATATGAATGGACAGTTTACTTGCTGTTCTTCCTGTAAGGAATACGCTGAGAAGGATACAAAAGCTGATCACTTGGGAAATGGCAGTTGAAAGCCCGGCGCCGGCTACGCCCATATCCAGTTTAAAAATGAGCATCCAGTCGCCAAAGATATTTAAGATCCCTCCTGCTGTCAGACCAATCATGGCCAAAGCAGCTTTTCCCTCATAGCGAAGAATGTTATTCATGACAAAGCTGGCGGCCATGACAGGGGCAGACAACAGAATAAACATACCGTATGTCTTTGCATAGGGCAAAATGGTGTCTGTACTTCCCAGCAGACGCATTAACGGCTCCAACAGCACCAGCCCTCCTGCACCCAGCAGAATTCCTGCAAACAGGGAGCAAAAGAAACTGGTGGAAGCAAACCGAGATGCGCTCTCATGATCTTTTTCCCCCAGCTTTCTGGAAATAATGCTTCCGGCTCCATGGCCGAACATAAAGCCGATAGCCTGAATAATGGCCATGAGACCAAAGACCACGCCTACGGCCCCACTGGCACTCGTTCCCAGCTGGCTGACAAAGTAAGTATCGGCCATATTATAGAAATTAGTCACCAGCATACTGATTGTGGTTGGAATCCCCAGCATAATAACTAGTTTAGGGACAGGCGTTTCAGTCATCTTTTTGTATTCCTTTGAAATACTGCCCTCCATAGTAGCTCCCCCTATTATGATTCTGTAAGAGACACGGTTTCTTCCTTAATCCTCCGGTTCAATTTTTTCATTTCCGGTATTACAAAACCGGCTACAATCAAGGCCGATGCCACATCAGCAATTGGCGCAGAAAATAAGATTCCATTTAATCCCATGAACAGCGGCAAAATGAGAATCAGTGGGATCAGCAGCAGGAGCTGTCTCAGCATAGATAAGATCGACGCTTTGAGAGGCTGCCCTGTTGCCTGGAAATAGTTGGTGGATACAATCTGAAACCCTGCACAGAAAATGCTGAACAGATAAATTCTCAGACATTTAATGGCAAAATCAGTAAATTCAGCGCTTTCACTTCCAAATAGAGCGATAATCTGTCCGGGGAAGATCTGGCATACCAGCCATCCCACAAAGATAGATCCTGTGGCTAAAAGCACAGCAAGGCTGTAGGTCCTTTTTATTCTCTCATACTTTTCCGCACCTCTGTTAAACCCTAAAATTGGCTGGGCCCCGATCCCTACACCAATTGCAAAGGAAGCGATAATCATAGCGATCTTCATAACAATTCCCATTGCGCTGAGGGCCACATCTCCTGTTATTTCACTTTGATTTCCGTAATAAACAAGGGAACGGTTCATTACCACCTGCATGATACATGCTACAGACTGGGTAATTCCTGAGGAAATCCCCAATGTCAGAAACCGCTTGATCAAAGTCAGATCTTGCTTCATTAATTTCTTGTTTAATTTCATATGCTGGGGTTTTTTGGAATCTTTCATAAAGTAAACCGTAAGAACAGCAGCTGAAATAATCTGTGAGGTAATAGTTGCAATGGCAGCTCCCTTTACGCCCCAGTGGAAAACAAAGATATAGATTGGATCTAAAATCGTATTCAGCACTGCGCCAATGAGCATTCCATACATGGAAAGACGAGGATGCCCATCTGTCCGCGCCAAGTTGGACAGAATAATCGCCAGCATATTAAAAGGGGAACCGATTAATAAGATGGCTGTGTAATCTATGGCATAAGGCATTACTTTCTCTGTAGCCCCAAAAAGGCTAAGAATCGGTTTTAAAAAGATCAATCCCAGGACCATAATTGCTACACTGATAATAATGGCAAACAGAAAAGCATTGTTTAAGGTTCGCTCCGCCTCTTTTTCTTTTTTCTCTCCCAGCTTAATAGCCGCATAAGCGCTGCTTCCTGCTCCGATCAGAGTACCAAATGCTAACAGGATTGTCATAATTGGAAAAGCTACCGTGGTAGCAGCATTTCCCAGATAGCCAACGCCCTGCCCAATAAAGATCTGATCCACAATATTATAGATCGAGTTAATGAGACAGGAAATGGTAGCTGGAATGGAAAAGTTGATTAACAGCTTTCCAACAGGCTTATATCCCAATGGGTTTTCTATTCGTTCCGGATTTTGACTTGTTATTTCTTGCTCTCTATGGTTCAATTTGCGCCTCCCTTTTTTCTTCTGCCTTTTTTTCAATTATGCCGCAGGCTATTTCCGCCATGTTCTTTAAAATTTCATAAAAAACATCTTCTTCAATAGGAAGCCCTGCGACAAGAGCTTCCTTCCACCTTTCTCTGACAGCGTAAATTTGCTTTATTACATGTTCCGCTGCTTTTGTTACATAAAGACGGCGTATGCGCCGGTCCGTTTCGTCGGTTTGCACTGTAACATATCCCAATTCCTCCAGTTTTCGGACAGCCTTTGTTACTGTTCCTTTATCAAAATGGCCCAGCTTTGCCAAATCATACATGGAAATTCCATTGTTTTCATGTATGCGAATCAGGAAAAACTGCTGCCCTCCTCCTATATGATATTCTTCAAGAATCGAGTCATAATACTTTTGTGTATTTCTCTGAATAATGGATACAAATTTCAAAAACGTCGGTTTAAATTGCTCCAAATTCTCCACACCCCTTTCAAAAGTTGACCGCGCAACTATTGCGCCGAAGAGTATTATAATACCAACTAGTTGATTAGTCAACTAGTTTTTTCACAAATCAGGAGACAAGCTTTCATTAATCTGTTATGATAGAGTTAAAATTAAAAGAAATTTATCACAGGGGGGTATTATTATGTCAAAAGAAATTTGCAAATGTTATCATGTCACAAAGGCGGATGTCAAAGAGGCTGTTAAAGATGGCGCTGTTACTTACAAGGAAGTGAAACAAGTTACGAAAGCCGGAAAAGCCTGTGGAAAGTGCAAGAAAAAAGTAAAAAAATATGTAAAAAAATGTATCTAAAACTCTTTTCTTTCCATAATGCGAACGCTGCACAGAAAGGATATGAACAGGCAAATCAAGGCTGCAGCTGCTCCTGCCAAACAAATCTCTGCAGGCTCCAATGAGGTCAGTCCATTCCAAATGGAGGTTCCCAGTTTTTCATTTTTTACGGCTGCAACTGCTGCTCCAAAGATTACAGCCAGCAGCACTAATATGGCTACCCTGCCCTTCTGGCCACCCAGCTTTAACTGGACAGGGATCATAAGAGCCTGCATTACAAGCATCAGAAGCAGGGCACCTATATAAAGCATCCACCATAGATCATCATCTGCCGCAGGCTGTCCTGCCATGGTTATGGCAAGCACAGCGGCAGCCAGCCAGCCGCCGATTCCTGTCAGCAGCCCAAACAAATACTTTTCTGCCACATATTGCCTCCTTGAAACAGGCATTGTCAGAAGAAAGGCATAGCCGTTATCCAGTTCATCATAGTTCAAAGTGTTTAAGACCAAAACAGCAGACAGTACTGTAATATAGCTGATCACAAAGCCTGCGCTTTCTGCTCCCTGCAGCATTGTCATAATTACAGCTACAGCAAGCATTAAAAGAATCAAAAGTTTGGATTCCTTTAATGTATAAAAATCTTTCAAAAATAACGCTTTCATTTTCGTTTTCCCCCTATCAACATAGTCTCAACCTGATCAATACCGCATTTTTCCGCAACAACAAACGGATAATTTTCTTGATAATAGAGCCTCTTGGCCGTCAGACAGCAATAACCATAGCTTTCCTCTTTCACGCACATTAAGTGCTCCTTGTCAATAGATGCATACTGCTCTTTTTTCATTTTTAAAATTCCGTAGTCGCTGAGAATGAGATCGGTGTCTTCATGAAAAAGGATCTGCCCTTGATGAATCATATACACATCATCACAGAGTCCCTCAAGATCGCTGGAAATATGGGAGCTGATTAAAATTCCCCGTCCCTCAGTCTCCATATAATCTCTCAGCATATCTAAAATCTCATCTCTGGCAACAACATCCAGACCAGCTGTAGGCTCATCTAAAAGCAGCAAGTCCGTATCATGGGATAAAGCTGCCAACACTTTCAGCTTTGCTTTCATTCCCGTTGAAAGCTCTTTTATTTTTTTGTTCAAGGGAAGGCCATGTTTTTCACAGCGCGCCAAGAATTCTTCCTTTGAAACCTCTGTGTAAGCTGCGCTGAGGATGGCTCCTGCCTGCGTTACCGTCATATGACTGCCAAAGCTGCTGTCTGCTAACACGGTTCCAATGCGTCCTTTGGCCGCTGCCGGCATATCTTGAAGGTCTTTGCCCAAAACCTTAACAGTACCGCTGTCCGGTTTGACCAATCCTAAAATGACTTTAAAAGCTGTACTCTTCCCTGCTCCGTTCTGACCAATCAATCCAGTCACTTGACCTTCTTTCAGATCAAGGGAACAGTTGAGCTCAAATTTTCCGTATTGTTTTTTTACATGTTCCAGTTTGACCAGCATCCCTATTCCTCCATTATCAAATCAAAGAGTTCTTTGATTTCTCCATCTGTCATACCACATCTTCGTCCTTTTAGAATGGCCATTTCTAAATCAGATTCCACCTCTTTTCGGTGTTCCTCCATCAAAAGCTGGGGATTCGTACCTGCAATATAGCTTCCCTTTCCGTGGACAGTGTTGATAAATCCCTGGTGCTCCAGAGCATCATAAGCTTTTTTAACAGTAAGGGCGCTGATTTTCAAGTCTTTTGACAGAGAACGAACAGAAGGGAGCATCTCCCCTTCTCCTGCAGACCCATTCATGATTTTCCCTTTAATCTGTTCTACGATCTGCTCATAAATAGGCTGCTGTGAAGAATTGTTAATAATAAGCTTCATAGTATCTCTCCTTTGTTCACAAACAGTATAAAACAGCATATAACACTTGTCAAGTGTTATATGCTGTTTACTAACTATTGTCTAAAAATCAAAGGTATTTGGATCGTGACTGCTATGAATCCCTGTATCCATCCGGTCAATTTGTTCCATATCCCGCTTTTCCAGCTGAAAGTCGAAAATATGCGCATTTTCCAAGATACGCTCCTTATGCACAGATTTTGGAATCACTGCATAGCCGCTCTGTATTTCCCAGCGCAAAATAATCTGGGCCGGGGTCTTCTTGTATTTTTTCGCTAATGCTGTAATCCCAGGCAGGTCCACATTTCCTTTGAGTAATGGCCTCCATGCTTCCATCTGAATCTGACGGCTCTGGCACCAGGAAAAAAGCGCTCTGTCATTCATTAAAGGATTTCGCTCTACCTGATTTACTGCAGGAATAATCCGAGCGCTTTCCAGAATCCAGTTCAAATGCTTCTCCTGGCAATTACAGACTCCTATGGCCCTGACTTTTTTATCCTGATACAAAGACTCCATTGCCTTCCAGGTATCCACAAGTCTTTTCCTCTGCTGCCCCGGCCAATGGACAAGAAATAAATCCAGGTAATCTGTCCTCAGCGCCTGCAAGCTCTGCTCAAAGGATTTCAGCGCTGCCTCATATCCCATATTTCCTAAATCCACTTTGCTTGTAAGAAATAAGTCTTCTCGATCTATTTCCCTGTGCTGCAGGGCTTTTCCCAGCATGGCTTCGTTGCCGTACATCTGGGCTGTATCAAAGCTCCTGTATCCTGCTTCCAACGCATATCCTACAGCCTTTTCCATTTCTTCGTAATCCGTCATTTTATAAATTCCCAGTCCAAGAATTGGCATAGCAATGCCATTGTTCAAGGTAAGATACTCCATAACATCCCTCCTATTTTCCTTTAACCAGAGCAACGAAATGAGGCTCTGCATTTATGGCTATAACTTTCTCTGCAGATAAATCATATCCCTCAGCTGCACCCCTGCCTCGATTATAGGGTGATCATAATATTGAAGGAAAAAATCCTTTACTCTATGAGACTTTTGAAACCCGCAGTTTTGGTAAAAGGGAATCGTTAAGGGACTGTCTCCAGTTCCTACCTGCAGAATTTGGTAGCGCCCTCTATATTTGTCTACAAGAAAGGAAATCATGGCTTTTCCATATCCCTGTCTCTGTGCCTGCGGCTCTACTGCCAGATTTTTCAGCTCCAGGATTCCCTGCCCTTGGTTTGCCACAATAGAAACAGCTTTTGTCCCTTCATCATCCAAAACATACATCTCACCCTTTTCCAAATAACGCTGCACCATGGACTCCTGTTCATCAGCAAGGAGCAGTAAATCCATATATTGTTCTTTTCCTGTGGAAATTTTTATAATCCTCATGTTATCTGTCATTTTTCGACCTCTCGATGATTATAATAACGGGGCTTTCCTTTAGAACTGTTTTTATATTCAATGGCTTCTTTTGGACAGCCGCAGATGCAGGCCATACAATGGGTACAATGATTTCCCCATACAGGCCGGCTCTTTTCCATATGGATATTCTGCAAAGGACAAACTCTGGCACACTTTCCGCAGCCAATGCACGCAGATGTTGCATGAAAACCTTTTGCCTTCACGCAAAAGGTATAGAACCCCCAATTGACCGGTCCACTTTTCAATCGGTCCATAAGACTGATCTTACTGTCTGAAATCAATTCTCTTTCTTTGATTTTTAAAGCAATGTCTGAAATGGTCTCATCAGACCTATCCAAAATTTTTTCTGCTTCCAAAGGTTCAGGAGCATCAAACATAGCAATATAGTTTTCAGGCATTACAATAGGCGCCACCCCTTTCAGGTCCAAGTTCTTTTCCCTGCACAACCCACGCAGATAAGCTTTTGCATTTCCAATATCACCGCCGCAGGTTATAATAAAGTAGGCTGACCGATTGCCGTAAAATTGACTTTTCATTAAAAAATCCTGGAAGATTCGGGGAATCCTCCAGCTGTAAACAGGGCATACAAAGACAAAAGGATTTTCCGAAGTAAAAGTGTCACCGCAGGCCCCCTCTTTCATCCTGTCGCCAATGTTAACGATCTCTTTGTCCCCAATAAGATGGCCGATTGATTCTGCTGCATACCGACTGTTTCCTGTTCCTGAAAAATATAAAATCATGGGTTTCTCCTCCTATGGGAAAAATAGATTCTGTTAAAAAGCAACGGTCAAAAGCATCTTAAAACGGTCCTGTCCATAGACTGCATGAGGCGTCCTTGCCGGCATAACAATGGTCTCCCCGCATTGGAGGATATACTCCTTGCCGTCAATTGTAATCCTGCCAGTTCCATCTAAAACAGTGACCATAGCGTCGCCTTCGGATTCATGAGTACTGATTTCCTCATCCTTTTCAAAAGCAAACAAGGTCATACTGACCCATTTGTTTTGCACCAGGGTCTTGCTTACAACCTGTCCTGCCTGGTATTCCACTTGTTCTTTCAACTGCAACACTGTTGATTTTTCAATATTCTTTAATTTTCCTTCCATAAATAATTACCTCCTACTTAATATCATTAACACTTTTCAATTTTCTGAGACAGCTCAGTCAAATATTCCCATCTCTCCATCTTTTCCAGCAGCTGTGTATCCAGCAGCTCCTTTTCTTTGGATAGCTGGGACAGCTTTGTAAAATCCGCTGCATTTTGCGACATTTCCATTTCCAGGCTGCTGATTTTCTCTTCTAAATGTGAAATATCCTCTTCAATGGTTTCGAATTCGCGGGCTTCCTGATAGGAAAACTTTAATTTTTTGCGCTGGGGTCTGCGTGTATCCCCATTCTTTTTCCTGGCCGGCGTATTTTCTTCTGTTTTACGCTGCTGCATCCAATCAGAATACCCGCCGGTATAATGTCCGATCTTCCCTTCTGCCTCAAAAGCAAAGGTGCGGATGGTCAGCCTATCCAAAAAGTACCGGTCATGGGAAACGATGACTACTGCTCCCGGAAAGTCATCCAGATAATCTTCTAAAATCGTAAGGGTATCAATATCCAAATCATTGGTAGGTTCGTCAAAGATCAGCACATTGGGAGCCTGCATAAGGATACTCAACAGGTAGAGTCTTCTCTTTTCTCCTCCTGACAGTCTGCCGATCTGAACGCTGTGCATATGGGAAGGAAACAAAAATCGTTCCAGCATTTGGGAAGCAGAAAAGGTTCCTTCTGCTGTACGAATATTGTCACTTATCTCTTGGATATACTTGATCACACGCTTTTCCGGGTCCAGCGCCTCATTTTCCTGAGAAAAATATCCGATTTTAACGGTTTTCCCCTTTTCTACAGTACCCGCATCCGGTTCTGTCTGTC
>CAUEYG010000017.1 GCA_959021945.1 uncultured Eubacteriales bacterium
CCTCTGCTTTTTCCTGTTTTTTCATACGGCCCAGCTCTGTTACAGAGTACTTTGATTTTTTGGAAAGGGCCTGCATATTAGGGTATTGAAAGGACAGCCTACGATTGATTTCTTCAAACAAAGCATTTTCTTCCTGCAAGGCCGCTTGACTCAGCAGCTTCCTTACCTGATCTTTGTTGCATCCCCGCTGTCTGACTTCCATATTGAGGAGGGTCCTGTCGTAAGTATGGATTTCCATATCACAGATATCTTTTAGGGGCAGCAGATAGTCTAAAAAACAGTTCTTTGCCCCAAAGGATTGCTTTTCTTCCAGCTCTATATTTTTTCCTGTACCCAGTAAAATCAACTGGTCCATATCTCTGGTAAATGCTACATAAAGAACCCTCAGTTCCTCTTCCAAATCTTCCTGCCGCATTTTTCTCTCTATGGCTGTCTGCATGAAAGTCTTTCTGTACCAATGTTCCTTTGGTACTACTTTGGTCATGCCAATGCCCAGATCTTTATGAGCAAAAAAACCTTTTCCAGCCCGATGGATGGGGAACTTTTTTCCCAGCCCAGCAACCAGCACAATGGGAAACTCCAGGCCCTTGCTTTTATGGATGGTCATAATTCGAATAATGTCATCCTTTTCATTGATAAGTCTGACTTGGCCTGTGGGAATCTTACGCTTTTCCAATGCCTGTATATAGGAAAGAAAACCATAAATCCCACCGTATCCTGTATCCTGAAAGGTCCTGGCTTTATCTGCCAGTGTCCTTAAGTTGGCCTGACGCTGCTGTCCTGAGGGCAGTGCTCCGCAGTAAGTGTAATAGCCTGTTTCCCACATCAGCTTCCAAACCAATGCTTCTAAAGGCAGGATTTGAGCCAGCTGCCGGTACTGCTCCAGAGAAGAAAATACGTTTGCACACTTTTGGGAAAGCACTGGTTCTGCTCCACTGCGGCTGTATTTTTCAAAGGCTTCATAATATGCAGTGCCTTTGCTTTCAAGTCTGATACGAACCAATTCATCCACAGAAAAACCAAATACTGCCGAGCGGAGCACAGAAAGCAGGGGAAGATCCTGCTGTTTATTATCAATGACTTTCAACAAATTAAGAAAGACCTGAATTTCAACAGTATCAAAATACCCGCCGCTGTCATCTACATAGGAAGGCAAATCCAAATCAGAAAACACTTCTTGAAAAAGGTCCGCATAATTCTTTGTACCTCGCATTAAGATCACAATATCCCTTTTTTCAATGGGCCGCTCCCTCTGCTTTTTTACATCAAAGATCGGTTTTCCAATCAGTCCCTTGATTGCTTCTGCAGCCACATAGGCTTCCAGCTGGGCGTTTTTCATTTCCGCTACCTCTTCGTCCAGTTCCATATCCTCTGTAATGTTACTGTCCACAAGATAAAGCTGCGTTTTGTAATCAAGGGGACCCTGGTAAGGAATTCCCTGATACAGGGCCGCAGCATCATCGTAGCCCTTCATAATTTCACGAAAAACATGATTGACTGTTTCAATAATCCGGCCTTTGCTCCTAAAATTACGGTTCAAGTCGATTTTTACACTGTTTCTTTCTTGTTCTGAGGCATAGTCCATATAACGGGACTGAAAGATCTCAGGCTCAGCCAGCCTGAATTTATAAATGCTTTGTTTAATGTCTCCTACCAGAAACAGATTGTTTTCCCGGCAAATACAATTGACCAGCGTATCCTGCAGCACGTTGCTGTCCTGATATTCATCCACAAAGATACAGGCAAATTTATCTCTGTATTCTTTTGCAGCTTCTTCATGCTCTAAAATTTCCAGAGCGAAATGTTCAATATCGTTAAAATCAATCAGATTTTTTTCCTGCTTTGCATCTCGAAAACGCTGATCAAATTGGATTACCAGCTTTTCCAGAAAACATGCATGAGGGTATACACTGCGCATATCTTCCAGGTAAGTATCCAGGGATTGGGAAAAGTATCGTTCCTTTAGAGACTTGATCTGTTTTTTGCTGTAATCCCTGGCATTTTTTACTGCTTCTTTTATTTCTTCATACGCCTCTTTTTCCTCTTTTGCAGCCCGCATGGTGTTGGCTTTAAAGGAGGTCAGCACGCTCTTAATATCATCAAACGGCCCTGACTGAGCCAGAGATGTTAGGACTTCCAATTTTTCAAGGTCCTCTTGGTTTTTCTCGTAGATGCTTTCAATCCCTGCATGTTCCGCCAGATCTCCTGCCTTAGAAAAGCCTTCTAATATTTGAAAGACGCTGGCAGTGATATCTTCACGAATAAAAGCAGCTAAATGGCTTTTTTCAAAAGATTCCATCTCCATATTTAAGGATGCGGTATGCTGGGCCAGCCATTCTAATGGATGAGGGATACTTTGTATGGTAGTATACAGTTTAAGGATGTTTTCCTTTAAAGATCGTTCATTTCTGTCAGAAGCATAAGCCCTTAGAAAATCAAGGAATCCGGGATCCTCTTCTTCAAACAGATCGGCGAACAATTGGTCGAGAACATCCCATTTCATCAACTCAATGGTCCCTTCATCGCCAATTTTAAAATTAGGTTCAATGTCAATCAAATAAAAGTAGCGGCGTATCACCTCCAGAGCAAAAGAATGAAAGGTGCTGATATTGGCATTTGCCGCCAAGTCTAACTGTCTCCTTAAAAAAGAAGAGTGAGCCGGATCTTCTTCAATTGCCGCTGTAATAGCTCTGATCAGCTTTTCCTTCATCTCTGATGCCGCTGCATTGGTAAAGGTTACAATCAAAAACTGATCCAGACTGATTTTATCATGAATAATTAACTGTTTAATGCGTTCTACCAAAACTGCTGTTTTTCCTGAGCCAGCTGCTGCAGATACTAATATGTTGCGGCCGCGCAGCTCAATGGCCTGCTGCTGTGCCTCTGTCCATTTAACCATAATTGCCTTCCTTTCCTAAGGTTTATTATACGGGAAAAGAAAGGCGGGTACAATGCTGACATCCAGAAAAAGTCATAGGAATGATTAGTAGGATTTGTTATAATAAGAGTAAAGCCACATACAAAGATATTGGAGGTTAGTGACTATGAAACAGTTTAAACGTCCCACCATGCTGATGATCCTCGATGGATTCGGCGAAAATAAAGATACCTATGGAAATGCAATCGCTCAGGCAAACACCCCTGGCCTGGATGCGATTTTTCGTAAATATCCCAAGACCACGTTAAAAGCCTGTGGCATGGCAGTAGGTCTGCCTGAGGGCCAAATGGGAAATTCCGAAGTAGGCCATTTGAATATTGGCGCAGGCAGAATTGTCTACCAAGAATTAACCAGAATCACAAAGGAAATTGAAAATGGCACTTTTTATGAAAATACGGCCTTAAATCAGGCCATTGACCATGTCCTGGAGCAAGGCTCCGCTCTTCACTTGGCAGGACTCCTTTCTGACGGCGGAGTACACAGCCACATAAAACATCTCTTTGCTCTGATTGACCTGGCTGCAAAAAAAGGAGTACAAGACTTATATGTTCATTGTTTTCTGGATGGAAGAGATGTACCGCCTCGCTGCGCCCTTACTTATATCAAGGAATTGGAAGCCCATATGCAGCAAGCGGCATTAGGAAAGATTTCCACCATATCCGGCCGCTATTACGCTATGGATCGGGACAAGCGCTGGGAACGGGTTGTTACTGCATATGATGCGATGACTCTCGGTGAAGCCATCAGAGTATCCAATGCAAAAGAGGCTATTGCTGCTGCTTATGAAAGAGAGGAAAACGATGAATTTGTAAAGCCTACTTTTGTAGAAGGCGGTCAGCCGGTCAAGGATCATGATTCCCTCATCATGTTTAATTTCAGACCGGACCGGGCCAGAGAGCTGACCCGGGCTTTTGCAGATCCCCATTTTGACGGGTTTGAGCGAAAGAAAACAATTCAGGACTTGTTTTATGTATGTATGACACAGTATGATGCAGAGATGCCCAATGTGCATATTGCTTATCCGCCTCAGATTTTGAAAGCTACGTTAGGAGAATATCTTTCCGATTTGGGTCTGACTCAGCTGAGGATTGCAGAAACAGAGAAATATGCTCATGTGACCTTCTTTTTTAATGGCGGAGTAGAAGCTCCCAACAGAAATGAAGACCGGATTCTCATTCCATCGCCGAAGGTGGCAACCTATGACCTGCAGCCGGAAATGAGCGCATATCTGGTCACAGACAAAGTCCTGGAAGAAATCGCTTCTGATAAATATGATGTTATTATTCTCAATTTTGCCAATGCAGATATGGTAGGACATACCGGCGTCATGGATGCGGCAGTTAAAGCAATTGAAGCTTTGGACAAATGCGTCCCAAGGATTACAGATGCAGTGCTGGCAAAAGGAGGACAGATTCTCCTGACAGCAGATCATGGAAATGCTGATAATATGCTTGATCAAACGGGAGCTGCAGTAACGGCACATTCCCTCAATGAAGTGCCTCTGCTGCACATTGCAGCTGATCCCGTTTCCCTGCAGGACGGCGGAAAATTGGCTGATCTTGCACCGACGCTGCTGGATCTTATGGGGCTGGAAATACCGCCGGAAATGACGGGTAAGAGTTTAAGAAAAAAATAAAGACCATATTAGAAAAGCAGGGGCCTGTATGTGATGAGGACCCTGCTCTTTTATATCAGTCTCGCTGATTCTTTTATTTTTCATGGTCGCCTTTTTGTGTATTACATAGGGAGCATTACAGTAAAAGCTGTTCCCCTGCCAACGGTACTGGAAACGGAAATCGTTCCGCCATGAAGTTCTACAATCCGTTTTGCAAGCGTCAGACCCAAACCGTTTCCAACGCCGCCTCTGGACGAATCCGCCTGATAAAATTTTTCATAAATCCGTTTTTGTACTTCCTGGCTCATACCAGGGCCGTTATCTGCAATGGAGACCTTTACCCAGCCTTTCTCTGTACCTAGAAGAACTCGAATCTGGCCGTTATTTGGAACAAACTTGACAGCATTTCCAAAGATATTTTGCCATACCTGCATGATCATTTCCTTGTTGCCTGTATAGTCGACGGAACAAAGATCAATGTCAAGATCCAGTTGTTTTTCTGTCCATTGTGTTTCAAACAGCAGGATCATCTCTCTGATCTGTTCATCCAGGCAATACGTTTCCTTCCTAACTTCCAATTCCTGATTTTCTAACCGCGACAATAAAAGAATATTTCCTGCAAGGTCGGAAAGGCGGCAGGTGCTGCGAAGAATCCGATTCACATAGTCATTTCGTTTTTCATCTGATAAGGACTGACTCTGCAAAAGAGTTGCATATCCCTCAATAGCAGAAAGAGGTGTCTTAAATTCGTGGGATACGTTCTCAATAAAATCATTTCGAAAGATTTCTGTATTAGACAGTTCCTGGACCATTGCATTAAAATTCTGTGCCATGGACCGAAGTTCCTCAGCCCGAAGATTATCATTCAGCCGTACATGGAAATTACCTTTTACTACTTCTTTTGTTGCATTATCAATTTCTCGTATCACATTTAAAGGATGTCTGCCCAAAACCTGAGCCAAAGTAGTTCCAACAATAACACTGACAACAGCAAACACAACTAATGGCAGCCCGCGCTGAGGATTAGAAATAACGCCTAGTTTTAAGAGGCCCATAGTTATAATTCCGGTCAGTGTCATAGTAATGGCCAGAATCAGAAAAACCATTGCCGAAAAAACAATTGAGATGTGAAAGGATTTTTTGTTTATCACTCTTTTCTCACCACCTTATATCCTAATCCCCGAACAGTTACAATATCAAAATCAGCATTATCCTTAAATTTTTCCCTTAGTCGGCTGATATGGACGTCTAATGTATGGGAATCAGCTTCATTGTCCGGCCCCCAGATCTCATCCATAATTTGGCGGCGAGTAAAAATTCGATTGGGAGATGACGCCAATTTAAACAACAGAAGAAACTCTTTTTGTGGGAGTTCCAGCCGTTGTGTTTTGGTACAGACGGCAAGTGTATCGCTGTCAAACTCTGTGTTTCCAATCCTTGCTTTTCTTTGGCTGATAATCTGAGAACGACGCAAGAGCGCCTCTACCCGCCACAACATTTCATTAACATCAATTGGCTTAACCATATAGTCATCTGTTCCGGCGCGAAAGCCTTCACGCTTATCAGTAGCACTCTCTTTTGCTGTAATAATCAGTATGGGCATGGTATATTGTCCCTCACGCAATGTTCTTATCATTTCAAAGCCATCCATCTTTGGCATCATCACATCGGAAATAATCAGATCAATATAATGATTCTCTAAAACATCAAAAGCCTTCAGACCATCTGATGCCGGGATTGCAAGATATCCATTATCGGAAAGAACTGCACAAAATAAATCTCGTAATTCTTTATCATCTTCTACTACTAAAATGTGAAACATCTTATAACACCTCCATTTGCATTATATCATACTTTTTAGATGAAACAGTTCAATGATATATGGGAAATCTCAACAGGACCTCAATGCACAAAGATATAGGGATAGAAAAATTATGAAAAGTTGAGATTGAGTTGAGATTAGCTTGAGATTTAGTTGAGAAATGAGAAATAAACTTTAAACCATAAAAAGCAAGGAGGTTTATTATGCTGAAAATATTCAAGTATCTCAGGAAAAAAGACTGGGGCCTCATTCTCCTCAGCCTGTTCTTCATTGTAATCCAAGTATGGTTGGATTTAAAAATGCCGGATTATATGTCCCAAATCACACGTCTGGTACAAACCAAAGGCAGTGCTATGGAGGATATACTGGTCTCCGGCGGTAAAATGCTGCTATGTGCATTAGGAAGTTTTGCTGCTGCAGTGGCAGTTGGTTTTCTGGTCTCTAAAATTGCGTCCAGTTTAGCTATGCGGCTCCGGGAAAAAGTATATGACAAGACCATGTCTTTTTCTATGGAAGAAATCGACGGATTTTCTACCGCCAGCCTTATTACCCGTTCCACCAATGACATTACACAGATTCAGATGTGTGTGACCATGGGATTGCAAGCTATGATCAAAGCTCCTATTATGGCTGTATGGGCAATTGTAAAGATCTCGGGAAAAAGTTGGGAATGGACTGCAGCTACCGGAGGAACCGTTTTGGTTCTTGTTCTCATGCTTGGAACCATTATCGCCCTGACTATGCCAAAGTTCAAGAGCATTCAAAAGTATACAGATAATCTAAATCGTACAGCCAGAGAAAATCTTACAGGCCTGCGCGTAGTCCGTGCTTATCATGCAGAAGACTATCAGGAGGCCCGATTTGAAAAAGCCAATGGGGACTTAACGAGAAACAACCTATTTACTAGCCGCGCTATGGCTTTTATGCAGCCGGGTATGCAGCTTTTGATGTCTGGATTGGGACTGGCAATCTACTGGATTGGCGTTTATCTGATTGATGGTGCGGCAAATATGTCTAAGCTGACTCTGTTTTCTGACATGGTTGTTTTCCAGCAGTATGCGATGCAAATTGTAATGGCCTTTATGCTGCTGACTATAACTTTTATTATTTTGCCTCGCGCTGCTGTTTCTGCAAAGCGTATCAATGAGGTGTTGGATACCAAAGAAAAAATTGTGGATGGAACTGTTACCGGCTCTGCCCTATATGAACAAGGCGAAGTGGAATTTAGACATGTAAGTTTCCGTTATCCTGATGCAGAAGAATCCATTCTCCATGATATTAACTTTACTGCTCATAAAGGTGAAACTGTAGCTTTCATCGGGTCCACCGGCTCTGGAAAAAGTACACTCATCAATCTTGTTCCGCGGTTTTATGATGTCACAGAAGGTGAGGTGCTTGTTGATGGTATCAACGTTAAGGAATATACTCAGGAATCCCTTCACAATAAATTAGGTTATGTGCCCCAGAGAGCAGTCATGTTCAGCGGAACGGTATCCTCTAATGTGACCTATGGTGAGAATGGCAAGGCTCCCGCTGAGGCGGACGACATATTGGAGGCTATCAATATTGCTCAGGCAGCAGAATTTGTAGAAAAAATGGATGGTACTTATCAGGCATCCATTACCCAGGGAGGCACCAATGTTTCCGGAGGGCAGAAACAAAGGCTTGCCATTGCAAGAGCAATCTGCCGACGGCCGGAAATCTATGTGTTTGACGATTCCTTCTCTGCTTTGGACTATAAGACGGACCGTATTTTAAGAAAAGCATTGAGAGAAAAAACAGGCAATGCAACCAACTTGATTGTTGCCCAGAGTATTGGAACAATCATGGATGCTGATAAAATCATTGTCTTGGATGAAGGTAAGATTGTGGGACAAGGTACTCATTCGGATCTGTTAAAAACTTGTCCTGTCTATTTAGAAATCGCTCAATCTCAATTGACAAAGGAGGAAATTGAAAATGTCTAAAAACCAATATACCATAGAAGAACATAAAAACCATGTTCCGCAGAGCAGAGGCCCCAGTGGCCCCGGCGGTCCCGGCAGCATGAATGGTATGGGAGCTGGTGAAAAAGCTAACGACTTTGGAAAGGCCATCCGCCAGCTGCTTTCTTACTGCAAAAAGTATTTGCCTTTTATGATTATCGCCATTATTTTAGCTGCTGCAGGCGCTGTCTTAAACATCGTTGGTCCCAGCAAAATTGCAGACATCACAGACTTAATTACGGAAGGTTTAAGAACCGGCATTGATATAGATGCTGTTGTTCGGATTTGTATTCTACTGGTTTTTCTCTACGTCTTTGGCTGGGCATTCAGTTTAGTTCAAGGGCAGATTATGGCAGTAGTTACACAGAAGGTTTCTAAAACGCTGCGTACCGATATTTCTTCTAAAATTAATCGCCTGCCCCTTAAGTACTTTGACTCTACCAGTATCGGCAACACCTTGTCTCGCGTTACAAACGATGTGGACACGATCTCTCAAACTATGAATCAAAGTTTAGGGACTCTGGTGGCGTCTCTGGCTTCTTTTGCAGGAGCTATTGTAATGATGTTTTATACAAACTGGATAATGGCGATAACTGCAATTGCAGCCAGTTTACTGGGTTTTTCCTTAATGATGGCTATCATATCTCATTCACAAAAATACTTTATGAAGCAGCAGACAGAGCTTGGCGCCATCAATGGCCATATTGAAGAAACGTACGCCGGCCATAATGTAGTAAAAGCTTACAACGGTGAGAAACAGGCAAAAAAACAATTTCGTGAAATGAACAGTCGCTTGTATGACAGCGCATGGAAAAGTCAGTTTATGTCCGGTCTTATGATGCCGCTGATGAGTTTTATAGGAAACTTTAGCTATGTGGCTGTCTGTATTGTAGGCGCATTGCTTGCCTTGAATGGACATATCTCTTTTGGCGTCATTGTTGCCTTTATGATGTATGTCCGTATATTTACCCAACCTCTGTCCCAGCTTGCGCAGGCGGCTACCAACCTTCAATCCACCGCTGCTGCTTGTGAGCGCGTATTTGAATTTCTGGATGAAAAAGAAATGGATGATGAAGGTCAGAAAACAAAAGAGCTTTCTCACATACAGGGTAATGTGGAGTTCCGCCATGTCCGCTTCGGTTATAGCCAGGATAAGATCATTATTAATGACTTTTCTGCAAAAGCACAGGCTGGCCAAAAAATCGCCATTGTGGGCCCCACTGGTGCAGGAAAAACCACAATCGTCAATCTGTTAATGCGTTTCTACGAAACAGCTTCCGGTGATATTCTCATTGATGGAACGCCCAGCAAGGATGTCACCAGAGAAAATCTGCGCAGCCAATTCTGCATGGTGTTACAGGACACATGGCTCTTTGAAGGAACCATCCGTGAAAATATTGTTTATTCTAAAAAACACGTTTCTGATGAAGAGGTTGTGAAAGCCTGCAAAGCAGTCGGTCTCCACCATTATATTAAGACCCTTCCTCAGGGATATGATACAGTGCTTGGCGACAATGCCAGCCTGTCCCAGGGGCAGAAACAGCTTATCACCATTGCCCGCGCTATGATTGCAAATGCTCCGATTCTAATTTTGGACGAAGCAACGAGTTCTGTAGACACCCGTACTGAAATCCTGATACAGAATGCTATGGATAAGCTGATGACTGGCAGAACCTCCTTTGTAATTGCACACCGTCTGTCTACAATCCGTAATTCTGATTTGATTCTGGTTATGAAAGACGGTGATATTATTGAAAGCGGAAATCATGACAGCTTGATGGCGCAGGGCGGCTTTTATGCCAATCTTTACAACAGCCAGTTTGAAGATACTGCAGAGGCAGTGTACGAACCTTCTTTTCCATAAAGGTCTCACCCTGGCTCTTTGCCCGGCGGAGCATATTTTTTAGCAACAGCTTCTGCTGCTTTTATTCCGTCAACAGCAGCTGACATAATGCCCCCCGCATACCCTGCCCCTTCGCCTGCAGGATATATGCCCGGAATGCTGGCCTCCATCTCTTCATTTCGAAGAATTCTTATGGGTGAAGAGCTGCGGCTTTCTACTGCAGTAAGCATTGCCCCAGGGTCATCAAACCCCTTTAGTTTTTTGGACAGATGAGGCATAGCCTCTTTTATACAGTCAGCGGCCCATGACGGAAGGGAAGCTGCCACAGGGTCATCTGCTTGTCCAAATTGACTCCACTGTCCCTGGGGCGGATTTCCATTTTGAAAGGCCAGACGCTCATATGTTTCTTGAAACTCCACGCCAGCCAAAACATCCGAAGAAGGGAAATCAGATGTGCGCACATCTACTAAAAGGCCGCTGTTGGCATATTGTCCATCTCTTGCATGGTTGCTCATACCGTTGGTTACGGTCATGCCATGTTGTGAAGATGCCATAATCACTTGTCCTCCCGGACACATACAAAATGTATAAACTCCTCTTCCATTTTCACAGTGGTAACTCAGTTTGTAATCAGCTGGGCCAAGGACTTTTGCCAGTTCTGAATTTCCATACTGGGCTCTGTCGATCAGCTTTTGAGGGTGCTGGATACGAACTCCAATGGAAAAAGGTTTTTGCTCCATGGTGATTTGTCTTTTGTCTAACATCCGAAAGGTGTCCCGGGAGCTGTGTCCCGGAGCCAAAATCAAATGGTTTGTTTTGAGGATTTCATTTTCATTGACAACAACCCCCTGTAGTTTTCCGCCTGATAAAAGAACATCTGTTACCCTGCTTTCAAATCGGATGTGCCCGCCCTTTGCGATCACTTTTTTCCGCAATTGAACAACCACATTCCGCAGCACATCCGTTCCGATATGAGGTTTGTGTTTATATTGAATTTCATCATCTGCACCAGCCTGAACAAAGGTTTGCAGAACCTTTGCAATACGCGGATCTTTTATACCGGTAGTAAGCTTTCCATCGGAAAAGGTGCCTGCGCCCCCTTCGCCAAATTGCACATTGGATTCTTCATTGAGCTCCCCGGTTTTCCAAAAGCGCTCCACATCCCGGACCCGTTCTTCTATGGCCCTGCCCCGCTCCAAAACAATAGGCGCATACCCCATGTCGGCTAAAATCAGCGCAGCAAAAATTCCGCATGGACCAAACCCAACGACTACAGGCCGG
>CAUEYG010000018.1 GCA_959021945.1 uncultured Eubacteriales bacterium
TTGACAATGAAATGGAAATTATTCAGCTCATGAAGCTCTATCTTTCCAGAGAAGGATATGAGGTTGTATGGACCACAGACAGCACAAAGGCTCCTTGTCTGGCAGAAGAAGAAAAGCCGGATCTCATTTTGCTGGATGTTGTCATGCCCGGGCTCACCGGCATTGAGCTATGCGGAAAAATCCGCGAGCAGAGCGATGTTCCCATCCTTTTTGTCAGCTGCAAAGGACAGGAAATGGATAAAGTTCTCGGCCTCTCCATTGGCGGAGATGACTATATTACAAAGCCATTTAGCCCTGCAGAGCTGGTGGCACGGGTAAAGGCTCATCTGCGCCGGAGGAATCTGCGTATTTCTTCCGACAGCAGCCATGTATCAGACCGCAGCCTATTATCAGAGGGCCAGCTGGAAATTGATCTTTCGGCCCATACAGTTACTGTAAGAGGAAATCCGGTCCATTTAACGGCCAAAGAATTTGAACTGCTGGTGCTCCTCTGCAAATACCCAAACCGGGTCTTTACCAGCCGGCAAATTTTTGATAATCTCTGGGATACATATGGCATTGAAGAAGATGTCCGCACAGTTATGGTTCATATCAGCAACCTTCGGAAAAAAATCGAGCCAAACCCTGAAAAACCGCAGTATATTCACACAGTAAGGGGAGTCGGCTATAAGCTGGTGTCCCAATAACAGCCAAGGCTGACACAACAAAAGCTGCCAAAGGGCAGCTTTTGTTGTGAGTGTTTTAAAAATGTCACCTAATATTTCACAGGAACCTGAACGCCCATTGATTTGAGTCCTTCTTCGAGGCAAACAAAGAAGTCATCAATATCCGCTGGAACGATGGTACCCAGTGCACACAGCCGGAAGGTCGGAAGGTCGGAAACCTTTCCAGGATAAATCGTAAAGCCTCTTTCATATACATAATCATGAATCTTAGTAAAGTCAAAGTTATCATCCTTTGGATACAGTACGGAAACCACCAGTTTTGACTGTAATTCCCTAGGAATGATGGTCTGGAATCCCAGCCTGTCAAGGCCTTTATAAATAGCTTCCCACAAAGATTTGTGTCTTTCCCACTTGGCCTGTTCGCCTACTTCCCAGTATTCCTTAATAGCCTGACGCGTAGCATAGATCGTCTGTACCGGCGGAGTAAAATGCATCTCGCCCTTGTTTTTAATAAAGTCATACTGCATGAACAGATTTGTGTAATAAGATCTGGTCGGATAATCTTTCGAAGCTTCGATCATCTCTGTGTTGCCGATTACATAAGACAGTCCTGTCATAGACATGAGACCTTTCTGAGCGGAGGCCATTACAAAGTCCAGGTTGTCTTTTTCCATATCAATTGGAATCATAGCATAGGTAGATGTTGTATCAACAACCATAACCTTTCCATATTTATGAGCTACAGCGCCGATCTCTCTGATTGGATTCAATACACCTGTACCAGTTTCATGGTGGCAGCAATATACAACTGCAATATCAGGATCCGCCTTAATGGCTTCCTCTGCTTTTGTTACATCAATAGGCTCTGTAATTGGAAGCTGCAAATCAACGTAGTCCATATGATAATACTTTGCCACTTCTGCTGCTCTTGCTGAATATGCTCCATTGTTCAGAACCAAAATCTTCTTTCCTTCCGGAACCAATGAGTTCACGCAAGAGTCAATATTAATTGTACCGGAGCCTGTAAAAAGTACTGCCGTATATTTGTTCAGATCACCGTGAACAATTTTGACTAGATCTTCTCCCATCTCTTTCATAATCTGCGCAAATTCTTTTTCGCGAGGGCAAATGTCAGGTACAACCTGGGCATATTTCACGGTATCCGTTGTAGTGGCAGGGCCCGGGTTTAACAATACATTTCGTTTTACTTTTGGATAATCCATTTTTTTCCTCCTTCAAGTACGTTGGTTTTAACTTTCTTTATGTTTCAATCCTATTCTTATGAATTACGCGGCGCTTTGATCTTTGCTGCTTTTTTTATTCAAGCCCCAGCCCGCGATAATGGCGATTACGATGATCGCTATACATACGCCCGCGATAGCCGTAAATACGAGCGTCCAGTTTCCACTGTTAGTAAGTACGCTTCCAAAGAAGATGGCTTGAACAGACGCTCCTAAATAAGCGAAACAATCCAGTACACCTGCCGCTGTCCCTGCGAAGGCTCTTCCTCCTACATCTGTAGCGTATGCCCAAACCAGACCATTGATCGCGTAGATGAAGAATCCCGCGATAAAGAGCATCGCGCCCGCTAAGGCTCCCGGCTCTACTCTCATGAAGAAGAATACAGTAACGCCTGCTACACCTGCGCAAATCACTACCATTGGAAGTCTATTTTCTGAGAAAAACTTATCTGAGATCCATGGAATGATCAAAGTACCAAAGGCCATTCCCAAAGGCAGGAGCACAGTACCTAAAGCGCCTTCTTCAATATCTACGCCAAATTCCTGAACATAGTAAGTAGGAATCCAGGTCAAAAGTCCATATCTGGCGATGCTGGATCCGGCGATAATCAGAAGCCAGCAGTCAAATCTCCATTTTTTGAATAGATACAGATACGGGAATAGTTTCCCATTCTCCGCAATCATTTTTTGCAGTTCTAAGTCCTGCTCATTTCTCTTCGCGTCTGGATCAACATATTCTTTTAGTCCAATTTTTGTTGGACTGTCTTTTGCTAAGAAAATATAAATAATAGCCACAACTACCATGATCACTACTGGTACAATGAAGCCCGCTTTCCAACCGCTTCCCGGCATAATGATAAACGCCAGAGATACAGTCAGCGCGGCGGCTACTTGCCCAAATCCGGAAAAAGCGTTGGCAAAGCCTGTCGCGAATCCGCGCTTGTCACCAGGCCACCATTTTGATAACAGTGCGATACCAGGCGACCACAGCATTGCTTGGAAGTATCCATTGAATCCCCAAAGAATGGCGATAATAATGATACTTGATTGGAACCCGATTAACAGGTTCGCTGCCGCGGAAAGAAACATACCCGCGATAATGAAACGATTTACTCCAAAGATTTCACCTAATCTTCCATTAAATAAATGGCCTATTCCATATGTCCAAAACAGCACAGATGAGAGAATCCCTAAGTCCAGCTCTGTCCAGCCCTCTTCAGCCATCATAGCCGGCATTGTGTATTGGAGATTTAAACGGCCGCAGTACAGGAAGCAGTACAAAACGGAGAAAGCTAATAGCACAACCCACGCGTTTTTAGTGAATTTCTTGTATTCTTCTTGCGTGTAGCCAAGTGAGTTCACATTGGCGTTTTTATTCTCACTCATCACGACCCTCCTTACTTTACTATATCATCGCGAAAAACAAGGCACCCCCTGTCAAGTGGAGTGTGGGAGTGCCCTGGCTTATATGTATCCGCTTACATTAAATTGTCTCGATGATGCCCTGTCCCGGTCTTTCTCCTCTTCTGAGTCTTGGTTCAATCTGTCCAAAGATAATTTCAGGAACATAAGATACGTCAGGTACTAAGAAGTCAGGCTTTGCAGCGGCCAACTGGTCATAGTTGTTAGAGCCGGAGGCATAAAGACCAATTGTCCATGCTCCCGCATTATTTCCGCACAGCATACCAGGAGCAGTATCGTCAATTTTAACTACGGATTCAACCGGAATCGCTTTCTTTGTCATTTCATAAGCGCTGAGCATGCAGTCAAATACCATAAATGGAGCAGGTCTTCCTGGAACCTTTTCTGCATTTGTTACTACGTCAAACTTTAATCCGTATTTTTCTTCCAGCAATTTGTTCAATGCCAGAGAGTCTTCTTCATAATATCCTGTGTCACAGCCTACCAGGATTTCAGCTGCTCTCAGTTTTTCAATACATTCAACTGCTCCAGGAATTGGTTTCGCCAGATCTTCATCTACAATGTATTTTGACATGAGAGGTCTGAATGCTGCTAAAACTGCGTCAAAGTCATCTTCATTCCAAGGACGTCCATATTTTTCTTCCCACTGTGAAGAAATTTCAGGGAGGTTAAGTAACATTCTCAAGTGAGTCGGCTTAAAGTTGCCCATTGGCTTTCTGATTTCCGCCCAGTCACATTCGATTCCGAACTGCTGCAAAGCTTCATAAAACGGTACTACCGGAGCTTTACATCCTCTTAGGTCATCTTTTGGCCATCTGTTTCTCAGGTCCCCAGGGCCATCACAGAATGTACCTGCAGTATCCAATACGGCTAATTCGATCTTTCCTGTGTAAGTTCTGTTATACATGTTTGTTCCTCCTTTAAAATAATGGTGAATTCCATTTATCAACTTTGTTTGTGTTTATGTCTATACTATAAAGTACTCATTTAAAGTCACATTCAAGAAAACCTTTAGCTTCCCATAAGGAAATCTAAAGATTCGTTAAAGATCAAAAATTCTGTTATTAACAATAGTCAAAGTTATCCGTCATTTTATAAAATGGAAAGCATACTTGACATTTCAACGCCACATGCTATAATAACCTTAAGGAAAGGAAACTTTCCATAAGGAGAGCAGAATTATGAAAAATCGCTTAGAAGAACTGCGAAAAGAAGCTGGAATCAAGCAGGAAGAATTAGCTGCCGCTCTGGAAGTATCCCGTCAAACCATCGGTTCTCTGGAAAACGGCAGATACAACCCGTCTATCCTGCTGGCTTTTAAGATCGCCCGTTATTTTGGAAAAACAATTGAAGAGATCTTTATTTATGAGGAGGATTAGGAGGTTTGTATGTTAAGACCATTTAAAGGTGCCATCTTTGATATGGATGGCACGTTGACAGATTCTATGTATATTTGGGATACAGCGGGTGAAACGTATCTGCGAAGCTGCGGGAAAACGCCCGAACCCGGCCTGCGGGAACGGCTGCGCCCATTGAGCCTCACCCAGGCTGCCCAGCTGTTTCAGCAGGAATACGGAGTGCAGGCTTCTATTGAAGAAATTTTGCAAGGATTCGATCTTGTGGTGGAAAAGGAGTACAGCAGCAATGTGGTATTAAAGTCAGGTGTGCCTGCCCTGCTGCAGCAGCTTGAGTCTGCCGGAGTTACTATGGCTGTAGCCACCTCTTCCCCTCGTTCTATTGTAACCATGGTATTAGAGCGTCTGGGAATCCTTTCCTATTTTTCTCACATTGTGACCTGCGGCGATATTGGTCTTGGAAAAGATCACCCTGATGTTTATGACCGGGCCGCCCAGCTCATGGGCACGGATAAAAGCAATACTCTTATTTTTGAAGATGCCCTCCACGCCATTACGACTGCCTCTAGGGCTGGATATTATGTTGTAGGCGTTTATGATGACAGCGAAGGAATCAATGAAGATCAGATTATCCCCCTGTGCTCAGAATACCTGCAGTCCCTGGAGGATTTTACTCTGTAAAACAGGCCTGCGGCTACAATGCCGCGCCTGTTCCTGTTATTATCAATTTCGTACCCATGTATACTTTTTCTTCATTTTCCTTTGTTTCCACCATGATATCAGAAGGATGCTCCTGGATTTTCCAGCTCCGGCAGCCGGCATCCATGAGCAAGTGCTCAATATGCTTTCGCCCTTCGTGTATTGCATAAAACATGGCCTCATCCCTGCTGCCATATACCTGCCGGTCCCAAGGCGTATTGAGAATATAGTTTCCTGCATCTGCGCTAATAAGCAATTCCACTGTTTCCGTCACCTGGCCTACGGCAGCGCCATATGCATTGGCCACATCTGCATCTTCGGGAATGATCACTTCTCCGTTAAGCAGCTTTCCTGCCGCTCCTGCCCAGGCCTGCGCCGGCGCGCCGATGGCTACGATAGGTTTGCTGAGGAAAAGCCGGGGCTTCAAAAGTGAAGTGGAGCTGCCCTTAAAAGCTGCATCAATAAGATACATAGCTGCCCTGCTGTGGGCAAAGGAGAACGCTTCTCCCTCAAAATCCGCAGCGCTCTGGATGCAGCACATGGCCATCTTACTGTCAATTGCCTCTGCTGCCTCTTCCACAAACCTGGAAACCGTCATCTCTTTTCTCCTAGCCAGGATTTCAATTCCTGCCTGAGATAAATCCCGGTTCCAACGGTTATACTTGCCCTGAACATGGAGAAGATCTGTAGGCGTCACAGAGATTCTCCCCAGCACGCCTGCTTCAACCAGCGGAGTCAGATCAATGGTCTCAGGGTCTTCACCAATTGTCTTTGCTAAATAGGTCAAGCTATGGGGGCCTGACTGGAGCTTTTCAACAATTTTCTGCTGCTCTACAGATGCGGATTCCGGCGCTTTGCCGCTGATGTACAAAAAACAATCCACTTCCTGGTCTGAATAGGATTTGAATTCTCCCACCCGTTTAAAGCTTTTCAGTTCGTGGACCAGCTGCGGATATTCTGCTCCCACAACACATAAGGGCCATACTTTTTCAGGTCCAATTTTTATATTTCCTTTTTTATCGAGACAGATTCTGCTGTCGCCGCCAAGCCCAAAAGTGGAGATCTCCACTGCACGAACCCTGGTAAACCAGCCGCCTACTTTGGCTCCTTCCTGCTTAATCTTCACAGCTCCGTCTGAAACATTAGCAATGTCCGTGGTGGTGCCGCCCATATCCAGCACCATCCCATCCTTTCGCCCGGTCAAAGCCAGGGCCCCGATCACACTGGCAGCCGGCCCGGACAAAATGGTTTCTATAGGCCGTTCTTTTGCCAGGGATTCTGTCATAAGCGTACCGTCGCCCTTTACAACCATCATGGGCGCAGAAATCTTCTTGTCAGCCAACACCTTTTTCGTAGACTGGATCAAATTGTCAATGATAGGGATTAGCCTGCTGTTGAGAACTGCTGTTACTGTTCTATGGTGAAAGCCCAGGGCAGAAGTGAGCTGATGGGCGCACACAATTGGTATGCCGAGAATTTCGGCCGCCAGCCTGCCAATTTCCTGTTCATGCTTTGGATTTCTGACACTGGCATAACCGGAAACAGCCAAAGCATCAACCTTGTCTCTCATTTCCTCCAAAACCCGGCGCACCTCTTCATAATCCAGATCTTCAGCCAGACGGCCCATAATATCAAAGCGGCCTTTTACTTTAGCAGTGCTGGCGGAGGGGATGGGCTCTTCTAAATCTGCTCCCATATAAATCAGTCCTGCCCGTGCACCCCTTCCCTCTACAATGGCGTTGGTAGCCAGGGTGGTGGAAAGGGAAACTAACGTAATCCGCTCCATTTTGTCAAAGGCTAAAGCAGCCAAACATTCTTTGATTCCTATTGTCAGATCTTCCTTTGTTGTCAGCGCTTTGGCCTTGCAAATGATCTTCCGGCTTGCAGAGTCTACAATAACACCATCCGTATATGTTCCGCCTGTATCCATTCCTAAAATAAAAGACATAAGCAGTACCTCCCTCGTTTATGATAGGTTTATGTTAGTCCGCTTATCCGCCTTTTTCAAGACTCCGGTTTCATTCTTTAAACAAACTTATACTTGTGTTCGCTATTCTCGCACCTCTGGAACTACAACCGTATTTTTTCTGCTCACTACCATTCCGCAGATTACCATACAGATACACATCAATTCCATAATGATAAAAACGGTCATTGGGTTTGGAAACAGCTTCATAGCTATGGGAAACACAACGCCCTCAAGACAGGCTCCCAGATAAGCAAATCCATTGAGGATTCCTGCAGCGCTTCCGGAAAAGACTCTGCCCCCTTGGTCAATGGCATAAAGCCATAAAATACCGTTAATTCCATAGAGGGCAAATCCTGTAAAAAAGATTCCTGCTAAAACGGTCCTAGTATCCTGGACCATTGGAAAGATCATGACTAAAGTACCGCATATAGCGGCCATGGCAGTTATGATAATGCCTTTATTATTAAATAGCTTAGCGCCTGCAATCCAGGTTATAGTCAAAGTACCAAAGGCCATCCCCAGCGGCAGAGCTAAATTAGAAAAACTGCTGCTCAGAATCATCCCCCCCTGGTGGTCTGCATAATACAAAGGGATCCAGTTGAGCAGCCCATATCTGCAAATGCTGCAGGTCATAGCAATGACACACCACCAGACAAAGTTTTTTTGGCGAAAAAAATAGCTCCACGGAAGGCCGCGCTGTGCCTTTCTTTCCTTCAAAGCTTCCTCCCTTGTCCGGTAGTAGGAGTTTTCTACAGCATAAGGCTGCAGTCCCTGGTCTTCCGGTTTTTCTACTGCCGCTACCCCAAATAAGAAGGTAAATAAAAAAAGCAGCAATACAGGCAACGCAAAATTAAGCTTCCAATCAGCATTCCCATAGAGATGGAGCAGAACAATAGGCAGCGCATAGGCTGTGGCATGGGACAGTCCTGAAAAAAAATTAGCAATTCCAACGCCCTTTCCCCGCTGGCCTTCTTTCCACCAATTTGCCAGCAAAGCGATTCCGCCGACCCAGATCATACTTTGGAAATATCCGTTGGCAAGCCAAATGCACAAGAGGACAATCCAGTGGGACTGAAGTGGAATGGACATATTGAGCAGTCCGGACATGGCACATCCTAAGAAGATGGTTTTCTTCGCTCCCCAGCGATCCGCCAGATATCCGTTAAAAAAGCTGCCAATTGCATAGGCGATAAAGACACTGCTTTGAATGAGTTCCTGCTGTACAGATGTAATCATTACTTGATCGGACAGCTCCTCCCATATATTGTTAATACTAAACCGGCTTAAATACACCAAATTGTACATTAGGGAAAAGGCGATCAGGCCAATCCATTTCAATTGCTCAAACTTTCGATTCATTGCGTTGCTCCTTAAAAACAGCTATTTACAAATTACCTCCTTTAACTTATCATAAAAATAAGAATGTTTCAATTTATTGTACTGTGGGGAGATGAATTCATGTATCTTGTTCCAGGATATTCCATGCTGGCGGCTACAGCCACCACGTTGATGCTGAGTATTATTTTTCTCATACTGTCCCATCAAAGCAAAAAAACTTACATGCGTTTATGGGGAATTTCCTGGCTGATTTATTCAGCCATGTTTTTGTTGGATTTTCTCAATCTGCAGATACCGGTCCACCCTGTTTACTACACTATGATGCGTCAAATCGCAGCCTTGAACGGATCTTATCTGTTTTTATCAGGCACGCACCATTTTTTCCAGATCAAATTGCGGCCATATCTGCAGTGGGCCGCCTTATTGTCTCTGCTGCTGATCCTCCTTTACCCTGCATTTGATCTTGTCTACACTTTTGCCATTATACCAAATGTTATGTATTGCTCCGGGATGTTAATTTTCGCAGGCTGTATGTTTATCTCTTATTCCTGGACACAGAACCTTCCCGAAAAACTGATGGCCAGCTTTTTTATTATCATATGGGGCATCTTTATCAACCATATGGGCTTTTCTATGGGGCACGCAGGACTGGCCATTGCAACTTATTTTATCGGCCTTTTTACTGTCAATGTTCTGATTCTGACTCTGATCATCATTTACTTTAAAAAGCTGCGCTTTCTCGATACACGACAGGCCTTTCGCTTTCGTCTTTTAGTGGAAAATTCTTCGGATTCCATGTTTCTCTACGACTACAAAAAGCAGGTCTTTGAATATGTCAGCCCCACAATTTCTGAATTAATCGGCGTTACAAACAAGCAGCTGTACCAAATGCCTGACCGTTTTTTCGATTATGTCAATACATTGGAAAAGCACAAAGACCTTATCAGCATTTTCTCCCGCCCTATTTCCCAGCCCGGCAGCGGCATCCTCTGCTTGTACCACAGCGGGGTCATTGTAAAATGGTCGGAAATTCATTATCTGCCCATTCGGGATAATACAGGAACAGTTACTGCCATTGAAGGGATACTGCGGGATATTACGGAAAGAAAAAAAATGGAAGAACATCTAAAGGCTGCGGAGCAGGCCAAAAAGGAGTTTTTAGAGAATATTTCTCATGAAATAAAAACTCCTGTTACTCTCATTCAAGGTTATACGGAAAGCTTGCTGGATCAAGTAGTGCCTGTGGAATCCACAGACACTTACTTAAAAATGATCAACTCTAAGGCCAAAATGCTTACCACTCTCATCGATGATCTGGCCCAAGCTTCCCATTTTACGTCTCAAAGCCTGGAGTATCGGTTTTACGAACAGAGTGCCTCTGAACTGTTTTCAGAGCTGCTCAATGAAAGCGAATTCCACATTGCTCAGTCAGGACGCAAGCCGGTTATATCATCCCAGATCTCCCATGATGCAGTGCTTATTGCAGACCCGTACCGAATTCAGCAGGTTGTATCCAATCTGATCAATAATTCCATACGCCATACGCCTATGGGAGGAGAGATTCACATTTCCTGCCGGACCCGGCGTAATGAAAGTCTGCTCCACAGTGTTCCTGAAGATGACGATCACAATATTCCGGAAGGGGAACTTTGTTTTGTGGTCAGCGATACAGGAGACGGAATTCCTCCGCAAGACTTACCCCATATCTTTGATCGAAATTTCAGCGGCGGAAAACGCATTAACCCGGAGGCCCGTCAGTACAGCCATAGCGCTGAAAGTGTACCGAAACAGTCAGGACTGGGACTCCATATTTCCATGCAAATTGTAAAACAGCACTCCGGCAGTATGGATGCCAGGAATAACCAGTCCGGCGGGGCGGAGATTTCTTTTATGATGCCTTATTACACTTAAAAAAGCGGCGCCCTTTATTCCAGAACATTGATTTCCTCGTGTATGTAAATATCTCGTTTTTCCAGTTCATCAAATACATCCTGTGGGTCAAAGGCATATTCAGGAATCAGCAGACCTGTATCCTTTGCTTTTCCCTCTGCAATTAGCTTAACAGCTACTGCCATTGGAATTCCCACGTTTCTTGTATAAGCTCTCAGTTTTTCCCAGCCAGGGACAGAACCGTCGGATTTTGGGTGGGTATGAGTCAGGATATGCTGCACTTTTTTCCCGTCCTTTGTTCCTACTACTTCGATGTGAAGAGCGTATCCGTAAAGCTCTGTTTCCGTTCCCTCTTTACTGTTAAGCAGGTATTCGGCTACACAATCCATAACGCCTATTTCTTTTCCATTGACTGTAATGTTGTCATTTCGCAAAATCCCCCAGTCATACAGCGCGCGAACCAGCTGCATGTTTTTCTGCGGCCAGGTGCCCCTTGTCTCAATGAGCCTTACGCCCTTATCTTTGAGCGCCTCTGCCAGGGTAACTGTTTCAGAGTGAGGAATAATGTACTGAGGATGCGTGCCGTAAGGTTCCGGCAGGGCAATGTCCCTGGGTCTGGCAAACGGCGGAACTTG
>CAUEYG010000019.1 GCA_959021945.1 uncultured Eubacteriales bacterium
TCCCAGTGCGTCATTGTTCATGTAATTTTTCTCCTTTATTTATTGTCTGTTTTGCCATAAAGTCTCTTTTATAGCGCCGCTTCTCAATTCCGCTCTGCATCGGTCCGTACCATCCTTTCTTCATGTCTTTGTAACCGCCACAATGTCAAACTCAAGCTTATTCTCAAGGATGTTTAACACTTCCTCCAGTGCTGTCTCAACACTTTGAATGTCTCCGGCAATTACTACAGAGCCTGTAAAACGGTCTAAAAACCCGATATTAACATCTGCTGCTTTTGTTGCTACATCCGCCGCAATCATAGATGTTTCATAAGGGGAAAGTGTTAAAATACCAATCGCTCCGCTGTTTTCAATGCCCAGGCAATCGTATATAGATGAAACAGGAGAAGCAATTACATGTGCAAGTGTCACTTGCTTTCCCGGAACTGATTCTTGAATGATACGATCAATATAATCTGCCATTTGCTTCACCACCTGTCAACAACTCCAATGGATGATCAGCTACATATTGACACGCATTTGCAAATGCCTCTCCAGCGGCGCGGCATGCTGATTGCTCACCTGTAAGAATACCTCCCCCACAGTTTGTATAAGTAGGAGGCGCCCAAAAGGCTGCGATTTTAACATCTGCTGCTTTTAATGCTGCGTCCATTGCATACATAGATTCATTTGGCGGTGCAACGAGATAAAGCAGTGCATTACCTTCTTTTACTTTGGATATCTGCGGCCAATAGGTGCCGGAGCGACTTTCGGTATGTGCAATATATGCAATGGAATCATCGTCATTGCAGCTGATGAAATAAGCCTCATTGTCAACTACTTGCTGAATGATCTGGAAGGCACTTACAATATCTTCGGGGTTTGGTGCGGAGAATGCTCCGTAAAATTCACCGCTCAGTTTAAAGCTTGCATTTGCTGCACCTGCGTATAGTGCTGTGGCATGTATCACTTCAATATTGGTATTTTTGGTCGCTTCGTCCATTCCAATATAACAAACATCGTCACAGTCAGCAGTAAAAATGCCCAAGCTTCTATGCCCTTGAGGAATCGAAAATTGCTTGCGATAATCATCGTTCATATTGGGAATAATCTTTCTGCTCAAAATCGTACCCATTAATTTATCGCCCTTCATTTTTTCCTCCTAATGTTCATATTTTTTCATTTTTTCAATGACAATCCAATGGGTATCAAGGCCTTTTGGGAAAAAAACAAGATCTCCTGCTCCAAAAGTAGCCTCCCCACCTGGATAACGCACAGTTGCTCTGCCATACTCAATCAAAACGGTTTCATTATGATCGTAATGATAATCAAATTCACAGGGATCTGATTCCCAAATGGGGTCATGAACCATATAAGCCTTTTCGCCTTCTGTTGGCTTTCTAACTAAAATTTCCATTGCTTCTCCTTTTCTTCTTGCCATTATCTTTTATTTTCCATTCAAACCATCCACAATATCCTTCACGATTTTTCTAAGCTGTTCATCACTTATTCCCTGATTCTGGCTAACTGTCCTGGCAGATTGGCATTTAACTTGATCAGTACCGCAGCCTTCTTTTGCTGCCTCGGCCTGTTCCATCAATTCGCCCAGCCTTGGGTTTGCCCGGATCACATCATCAGCCGTGCAGATTCCATACGCCATCTTTTTGATGTTGATTAGCTGCAGCGGCGATACATTCTCAGAAGTTGCACTTCCTCCGCAGGTTCCGCAGCCAAGGGTAAAGGCTGGCGCTAATCCGGTACAGAGTCCTGCTCCGCCCTGGCTGCCGCCTACATTGATCAAGATTCTGGATGCAGGTTTTGCGGAGAATGCCTGTGCTACCTGCGGATTTTCCGTATGTACATTCATAGTATGTCCGATTCCATTTTGCAGAAGTTTAAAACTGAGATCACAGGCTTCATCACAGTTTTTTACAATGTAAAAGGCAAGTACTGTGGTCAGCTTTTCATAAGAAAGCGGATTTCCTTCGCCAACTCCATCCTGCATTCCAAGCAGCACCTTGGTTCCCTCTGGAATTGTAAAACCGGCAGCATCTGCAATCACTTTCGCCCTTCTGCCGACGAACCCGGGATTCATTGCCGTCCCCTTTCGAAACAGCAATGCGCATACTTTATCCGTTTCATCGGGGGACATAAAATATCCGCCCTGTTTTTGGAACTCCTGTATGACTTTATCCGAGATGCATTCATCCACAACCACCGACTGTTCTGATGCGCAGATTGTGCCATTATCAAAGGTCTTGCTCTCAATAATATCTTTAACAGATTGTGCGATATTTGCTGTCTTTTCAATATAGGCTGGGGAGTTTCCTGCACCAACACCTAGTGCAGGCTTCCCTGCACTGTAAGCAGCTTTTACCATCCCCGGGCCGCCTGTTGCAATAATCATGCTGATTTCATCTGCTTTCATCAACGCATTAGTCGATTCGATAGATGGGGCAGAAATGCACTGTATTACATGCTCTGGAGCACCGGCCTCCACTGCAGCCTCTGCCATAAGATCGGCCGCCCTCTTTGTGCAGTTTAATGCCGTTGGGTGCGGAGAAAATACAATGGCATTTCTTGCTTTTATAGCAATCATGGAATTATAAATCGCTGTGGAAGTAGGGTTCGTAGAGGGAACAATACCCATCAACAGTCCTACCGGCTCTGCTATCTCCGTAATTTTTTTAATCGGATCATTGCTCAGCACTCCAATTGTCTTCATATCCTTAATGTAATTGTATACCAGCTGGGAGGCCATAAAATTTTTTATGGTCTTATCTTTGACATTACCAAATCCTGTATCTGAAACTGCCATGGAAGCCAGCTCTACAGCATTGTCCAAGGCTTTATTCACCATGCTGCGCAATATCTTATCAATCTGACTTTCCTTGTATGTGGCAAGTACTATTGTTGCTTGTTTACCTTGCCTTGCCAGGGTTCTTGCTTCCTGAATCGAAGCTAAATCCTTATCTAAATGTTCCATATTGTTCTCCTCATCATAATCGTCTCTCTATCGAATGGAGAAACCGCTGGACAATGTACAGCTTCTCTTATATGTAAAATCCTTTGCAGTGGTAATTCCTTCACCTGTCATATTGGCAATGGTAAAGCTCACTTTTTCTTCACCGCCCAGGCCGATTCCTCCAAGAGACGAGCCATTTTTGATAAACATGGTTGTGTTCATTACTTTTGCGGCTTTGTTTAATCGTCCAATCAGCTGAGAATGCATCATAGCTGTATGCCTGTACCCCTGCTCTATAAAAAGCGCCGTATCGAGTGCTTCATCAAAGTCAGCTACGCTGACTAACGGGATAACAGGCAGCATCAGCTCTTCAAGGACAAAGGGATGCTTGGAAAACGACTTTACAGCGATCAAGCGAATCTCGCCTTTTGCCTGAATTTCTGCTTCCTGTAAAATGTCCATAGCGCTCTTGCCTTCCAGTTTGCGAACCATCTTCATATCTTGATTCAGGATGGTTTTTGTAAGCTTTATGATATCCTCTTCGTTGTCCATGTATTGTACACCGCTCTTCTCTAACGCTTCTATAAAAGAAGGCAGTACAGAAGATACAATTACAATGCTCTTTTCGCTTATGCACATAATATTGTGATCAAATGAAGCGCCATCTGAAATGTCTTTTGCAGCCTTTTCAATGTCAGCCGTCTCATCGACAATTGCTACCGGATTTCCAGGTCCTGCAGCTATGACACGTTTTGGACTGCACATGGCCATTTTCATCATCCCTCTTCCGCCGGTTGCAACTACCAGAGATATATCAGGATGATTGATTAGTTCATCCACCACATCTTTTCGTGGTTCAGAAACGGTAATCAGCAAATTGGATATCCCACAGATCTCTGAAATCACTTTATTTATTTTCTCTGTTAAAAAGGCAGAAACACCTGCGCTCCTTGGATTTGGCACGTTGATAACAACATTTCCCGCAGCCAGCATACCGATTGCATTGCTGATCAATGTGGCGCAAGGGTTAGTAGCCGGATGAATGGCAAGCGCGATTCCATAGGCAGATTGTTCACGCATTGTGATTCCGTCATCCCCTGTGACAACTTCTGTCTGCAGCTCCTCTGTTCCCGGCGTTTTATCAAGAGCTAATACTAGCTTGATAATCTTGTCCTGTACGTTTCCCATACAGGTTTCTTGTAATTCACGTTCTGCAATCTCCCGGATATAGGGCCGGAGTTTTGTACGAATATTGGATATAATTTCCTTTCTGCAATTGAGGCTTTTTTTTGAATAAGCCTCAATTGCAGCTCTTGCGTCACATATCATCCTATCTACGATACGATTTTCCCCGGCATCACCTATATCTGTGATATTTTTGTACCCCATGATTATTCCGCTTTGCTAGGCAAAATCGCTTCAACTTCAACATGGGGCCGCGGAATTACATGCACGGTAATCAGCTCTCCTACTCTCTGAGCTGCTGCTGCCCCTGCATCGGTAGCTGCTTTCACAGCTCCTACATCACCTCTAACCATAACAGTAACTAGTCCGCCGCCTACATGTTCTTTCCCAACTAAGGTAACATTGGCTGCCTTTACCATTGCGTCTGCAGCTTCTATGGAGCCGATCAGACCTTTTGTTTCAATCATTCCTAATGCATCTGAATTCATTGTTTACCTCCTTATCATTCAGTCCGTTATCCGCCTATTTGGCATTTCAGTCCGTGTTCTTGGACAATTTTCCTGTACGTTTCCGCCTCTTCTCTTGAAAGCGGTTTAATGTCATATCCCATCTCATAAGCTTTGCCAAGCAATGTGTACTTGTTCTCCCCCAGCGTGTGATACGGGAGAATGTGGACCGTATTAACCTTATGCAAACTCTTGGCAAATTCTGCAATGTTATGGAATTCTTCCTTAAATGCATTGATGGTTGGAATCGTCGGTACGCGTATAATCACATTTGCTAACCTGGAAATCTTTTCTGCATTTTTTCTGATTAGAACGTTATCTACTCCTGTGACTCTTTTATGTACATCTGGATTGGTTGCTTTTATATCTAAAAGTACCAGGTCAACGTAAGGAAATATTTCCTCTATCGCTTCGTCTGAGCCATATCCTGTTGTTTCCATGGCAGTGTCCCATCCTTGCGCTTTGCACGCTTTGAGCAATTCTTTTGCAAATTTCCACTGAACCAACGGTTCGCCGCCGGAAATCGTAACACCTCCGCCGGATTTACGGAAATAGTTTGCATCCCTTTTTAGAACCTGTATGATTTCTCCAATGGACATTTGTTCGCCTTTCAGTGTCAGCGCCCCGCCCGGACAAATCGCTACGCAATCTCCACATCCAACACATTTGCTGCGGTTGATCCAATTTGTATTTTCAAACCCTATGGCGCCATGATTGCAAACCATAGCACACTTTCTGCATCCAATACATTTATCAGCATCAAACATAACATCTGGCGCCATTCTTTGAGACTCTGGATTGCAGCACCACAAACAGGAGAGCGGACAGCCCTTTAAAAACACAATGGAACGAATCCCCGGGCCGTCATTTAACGAGAAGCGCTGAATATCAAATACAACGCCCTCTGCCTTATAATCTACAGATACCACTGCTCTATAACCTCCTGCTAATTGCGTTTCCTATGTTTTAAAAGGACATTTCAGTACGTGAAATGATGTTGTCCTGTGTTTCTTTTGCTAGTTTTGTAAAGTGTGCGCTGTAACCTGCTACGCGAATAACCAGATCCTTATGGGCCTCTGGATTTTTCTGTGCGTCAATTAAAACATTACGATCTACAACATTAAATTGTACATGCATGCCTTTACGCTCAAAGTAGCTCCTGATTAAAGACGCCAGATTTTTAAGCCCTTTATCTCCCGCTAATGCTGATGGTAGGAACTTCATATTGTATAGGGTTCCATTGCTTGCCAGCGCATGGTCAAGCTTGGATACGGAGTTAGCCGCTGCTGTCGGTCCATTGGTGTCATAACCTGCACGAGGGGAAACGCCGTCTGCGATTGGTGTCTTAGCAAGGTGCCCTGTAGGCAATGCCATAACATCTTTTCCATAAAGAACATTAGCCGATACTGGATACATACCTGCTTGGAACTTGCCGCCGCGGGCATTTGTGTATTTCTCAACCTGTTCACAGTAAATCTTTCCGCAGCGTACAGAATACTGGTCGATTTCATCTATATCGTTTCCAAACCCAACTGTATTTTTCAATATGGTCAAAATTTCTTCATAGCGAGGGTTGTTTACAATGGGTTTTACACCTATTGTAGCTGAATTCATACTGGTATTATTTAAAAGCGCCGACAGCTGAGTTGCGTCCTGCCCGTTCAAAATTGCCTTTACTGCTGCGTATACTTGTTCTTCTGTTGTTCCGACTGTCTGCATCGGTGCTCCTTGAAGCGGCGCATTTACAGACTCTTTTGCCATGTTCCCATCTGCATAAGCAGGATCGCCAACAGACATGGAAACTTCAGTAGAACCGATTGCGGGAACCGGATATCCAAAATTGTGTTCCAGTGCATCCTTTAATTCGGCCATTGTAAATCTCTTGTCCTCAAATACGTTCTTTTGAATCGCATACAAGGAATCTCCGGCGTCAATAATTCCTACGCCCTGTGGACCTGAGAAGTTATAAATCGCGCCTCCTTCCTGTACGGATTTTCCTTTTTCAATGCAGCCTTCAATGAGAGCAGACTGAAACGGCAGGGGAACACGGTCAGCATGGGCAGTATCGATGCAGTTGTCTGCTTCTACCATATTGCGTACAAAGAATTCCATCTGTTTTTCAAATGCTGTAAAGAAATCTTCTATACATGTAAAATCGGTAATTTCCCCTGTCTTTGGTCCAACCTGATCACCAAACGCGCGTCCATTATTCAATGTAATGTCCATAACCTTAGCAACATTAAATGCCGCAGAATCATGCCATCCATCATATTTGTGAGCAATATCCGGTTCTACGCATCCGCTCGGGGTATAGGTACGGGCAAGCTTGAGCGGTATGCCTCTATTTACCATTGCCGGAATAATGACCTCGTCATTAAACAGGTTTGGCATCCCATAACCTAAGCGGATGACCTCGCAGGCACGGTAGAGAAATTCGTCTGGAGTCTGCGCGCCTACGCGGCACCCTACGGAAGGCATTGGCATCCCTACATGAGCCAGGGCATCAAGACACATATAGCTCATTTCATTGGTCAAATCATTGCCTTCTTCATCTGTTCCACCCAAAGCAACCAGTTCAAACATCTGATAGCCTGCAAAGGCCTGTGCGGAAATATCATCACGAACCTTGTTTTTATCATTAAATTTCACAAATAAACAATCCAGCAGCTCCTGGGCAAAGTCTTTGCTCATGGATTTGTCATTCACATAAAATGGATTCATGTAACGGTCGAAGGGCCCCGGTGAATAGCTGTGTCCGTTGGCTTCGATGTTTAGCAGATTGTGAACAAACCAGAAGGATTGTACAGCTTCCCAGAAATTTGCCGCAGGTTTTTCCGGAACATTGTAACAGTTCTGGGCTATTTGCAGCAGCTCCGACTTACGCCTTGGGTTCATTTCTAAGGCTGCCATGGCTTCTGCTTTTTTTGCATAGCGGTGAGCATAATTGATTGCCGCAGTATAAGTGATTAAAAGGGCTTTGTAAAACTGTTCCTGTTTAATGGCATCTGGGCTCTTTTTGTCAACTTTTGCTAAGGCTTCCACGACTTCTTTGATGATTCCTGAAAATCCCATTTTCAAAACCTTTTCATAAAATACGACAGAATGCCCTACTCCAGCATATAAGTAGTTGCCCACATTAAATACTGCATGATCCTGGCAGGACTGACATTCCGGTGACATGAGAGAGCAGGCGTAATCACTCATTGTTCTGCCTTTCCAGTATTCGCCTAACTCTTTTATGACCCTTTTGTCTTCCTCACGTATTGTGAATTTATCACACACACGGTCCTGCATTGTTTCTAATTCCGGCAAAAGCCATTCATAGGAATATTCAATTCCGATATCAGATGAACGTGGATTTTCACAAGGCGCGCCAACGATCAGTTCATGATCACGTATCACGACAGGCATGTTGTTAAAGAGATTTTCATTTACCTTGGCACGGCGCAGAATTGGCGTCAGCCCTTCTGTAGCCTTATACGTTTCTGTTACCAGCCTCGCACGATGTGTTTCTACAACAGGCATTGCATCTACGATGGCTTTTTTTAGTTGTTTCACACGGTCCGTAGGTTCTGTGAAACCTTTTTCAATCATTGTTGTTTCTATCATTAGATTTTTATACCTCCTCCATTAATGACTTTTGAGATATGAATTGAAAATTCCTACGTAATAAAAAAAGCCCAAAAACCTCCTTATAAGGTTCCTGGGCTTCATTGCCGCTTAAACCGGTATACACCTTTGCATACCGGATAAATATTCAATTCTGCTTGTGTAGCTATTTGTTATTTACAGAATAACAAATTTATTTCAAAAAGTCAACCATAGCTGTTCCTTTACTTTTCTAAAAGTCTTTCCTTTAGAGATGCTTCTTTCAAAAATGCAGTCATAACAATGCAGACAGCCATACCTACTGCAAAGAAGATCATAGTGCCTGAATGATTTCCTCTGAATACACCATTGATAAATAGCAAGTATACAAGACCAATTCCATTGGCGCCAAGCTGCATCAGGCTTTCTGTAATACCCTCAGATACTGGGTAAGCCGTTTCATAACCAAACACCATGAGAACAGGTGTGATACCTGTAAGGAATACACCTAGTAGACAAGCAGCCGTAATCAGCAGCCCCACACCATGTCCGAACATAACAAGCAGCAGGCCAATTAACGCTCCTATTTGACAAACACGAATCATAGGAAGCCGCTTCTTACTCTTACTGTGATCGGATATGATTGGCAGAACAAGTGTTGCAATGGTTCCGGTCACGGTAATGATTGTTCCCAGGGTTCCGATAAACATGCTGTCCAGCGTATTCTTGTTTAGGTACTGCAAAACCGGTTCAATCAATGTGGTAAAGGAGAAATAAATTCCCTGCATGATCCAGAATACAATCAATGCAATAATAAAACGTCTGTTTTTCAAGAGCGCTTTCATCCCCTCTTTGAAATCTACTCTTTCAATCAGCTCTTCATCACAAGGTGCTGTCGGCGGTTTTTCCTTAGCTGCAATGAGGAAGAACAAAATCATTGGGATAGATAAAAATCCATAGGCCTTAAGTATCTGCGGAATATCCATGTTAAAGGAGTTCATCAACCAAGGTACACCGAACTGAGCCATTACTACGCCGATATATGTAGAAACCATCCCCCATCCATTAGCAACACCTCTTTCCTTTGGTGGGAACCAGTATGCGGCAATCATACCAAATGCGTTTATGATGAAAGGCTGTGTGCAAGCACATCCAATCGTACAAATAATCAGTCCTGGGTAAGTGTTACCAATAAAACCACGAAGGCAAGTAAAAAACGCAAGGACAACACCTGCAATGGCTACAGACTTGTACCAGCCGATCTTATGAAATAAGGCACTTGCCGGTACTGACAAGGTGATCATTCCCACCATAATGATCATGGTCAGCATACTGATCCCTGCCTCGCCGGAAGCCGCATCTTTAAATCCATAGAATTTCCATGCATCTGTTGTAATTGAACTGAATGTACACCATACATACTGCATTACAGCATTTACGCAAACAAAAGAGAATAGTACCAGCCATCTTCTTTTGTAAACAATAAATTCTTTCGTTGTTTCACTCATAGTTTTTCTTTTTTGGGATTGGCTTTGCAGGCCTATCCAAAATTTCCTCCATTTCTACATTATTGATTAAAAATAAATACAAAAAAAGCCAAAAAACTCTTTTGAGTTCTTTGACTTCGTTGCCTTTTCATAAGCAATACGCCGATGCATTGCTCGCCATATGATTCACGTTGTTTCTCTTTTAACTTTTTTCTAGAGCCAAGAAGGAAAATCTGATATGTGTGCCTCTGTTGTTACTTTCAATGCAGTATTCTCCTTTGAGATTTTCCTTTACAAGACTTTTTACCAGGTTTAGCCCCAATCCTTTTGTATTGTGTTTCTCTTCCCGAAACCCAACTCCATCATCGCTGACCGTAATCCATGGATACCGCTGGGCTTTTTCCACAAAAATTTTCAACTGTCCTTCATCTCGATCACAAAAGGCATGTTTTAAGCTATTCTGGACAAGCTCATTTACAATGAGTGCAATGGTTGCTCCTCTTGTTGCCGGGACAATCAGATCATCGCCGATGATCTCCACATTCACCTTTTTTTCAAGAGCAGACATGTCGTCAGAAACTTTGTCTACAAGCTTTGCCATCAGTTCCTTTACACTTATGTCCTCTACCCCATTGTAGCAGGACAGCTCATGTATAATACCGATGCTGCGAATACGGCTTATGCTCATTTTCAAAATAGCTTTGGCTGCCTGATTGTCGACCCGCAACGTTTCGAGCCCCAGCAGGCTTATAATTGTTTGCAGATCATTTTTTGTTCTATGGTGGATTTCTCTGATGCAGGCGGTTGTATAACTTAGCTTATTCTCTACATTGTGAAGTTCTGTTATATCATTTAATAGAACTAATATTCCTGTGCATTTATCGTTTTCATGTAGTGGACTGATTGTCTCTAAAAGAACAATATTTTCACTTTCAATTTTTTCAAACCGCTTTTCGTCTGTCTCCACGATTTCCCGCAGGGGGATCCCGGACAGGTTGAGATTCCTGTAGGATTGCCCCAGTATTTTTTCATTTAAATAGCCTGTTTTTTTTAATAATTCATCTGCCCTGGAGTTGGCAAAAATACAGTTGCCTTTTAAATCAAAAATAAGAATTCCGTCGTTGATATATTCGGTTACTACACCTCCGATCTGCCCATATTGAAATACAGTAGCGCCATCTTTAAAATCCTTGATTTTCATTGGTTCTGTATCCTGTTCATAGCCGCTTGGATGTTCATAAGTAAGCGAAGCAATAACCTTTCCCCCTTCATTGTAAATTGGCGTCACGGTATGCCTCACCAGTACTCGGCCTTGATCAATACTGCCAACTAGTCCCCGGCAGGAAAGTCCTTGCTCCAAGGTTCTGTAAACCGCAGGTTCATCAGACCGCTCCTCAAGATCTCCGACAATATCTCTTCCATATAAATCACAATCCGGATGTCGGAATTGGGCAATAACCATGGATTTTCTATCCTTAGTCAATATT
>CAUEYG010000020.1 GCA_959021945.1 uncultured Eubacteriales bacterium
CAAAAATGATTTCATTACCATTTGCTTCAATCCTGATTCTCATAACTTCCTCTGTTTGCTTTGCTATTTCAGTTTCCTCTTTTGTTTCTTTTGCCGCTTCGCTTTGTGCTTTTGAATCGGCTTCCGGCTGCGTTCCATTTTGCGAACAAGCGCCAAGAGCCAGAACCGTAATCATTGCAAGCGTCAACACAACTGAAAGTTTTTTCTTCATTTCACAATCTCCTTTCTATTTTTTGGTTTCCCACAGACCATACATGAGAAGCTGCAGAAGTTTCTACCGTATTTTGTGCCATCACGCCTACCAGTTTATGTGGTACATAGGTTTCCTCCAGATAAGTAAGTTCCTTTTGGGTAAGGACAAGTTCTGTTGCTTTTGCTGCCTCCTCAATGTGACGCAATTTTGTGGCTCCGACAACGGGTGCTGTAACCTTTGTAAGCAGCCATGCAAGGGAAATCTCTGTCATGGTGACTTTGCGCTTTTCCGCCAGCCGCGCAACACGTTGGATAATCATTCTATCCTGTTCAGCCGTATTATCATATTTCAGTTTGGCATAGCTATCTTCTTCAAGCCTCTTTGAAGTTTCTCCGGGCAGCCTTGAAAGCCTGCCGCCTGCCAAAGCACTGTATGGCGTCATGGCAATATTGTCTTCCGCGCAAAGTCCCGCCATCTCCCGTTCTTCCTCGCGAAACAGCAGATTATAATGCCCTTGCACCGATATAAACTTTGTAAATCCTTCTTTTTCAGCCAGCGCGTTGGCTTTCGCGAGCTGCCACGCGAAGCAGTTAGAAATGCCAACATAGCGAACTTTTCCTTTTTCCACCACATTGTTCAAACCTTCTAATATATCATAAATTGGTGTACGGTAATCCCACATATGATAAATGTAAAGGTCAATGTAATCCATATTCAGATTTTCCAGGCTCTTATTCACCATACGCTCAATATGCTGCTGCCCGGAAATTCCAGCTTCAATATCCTCATCTGTACGAGGCAGAAACTTCGTGGCAATCACCATATCTTTACGATTTGCAAAGTCTCGGATTGCTCTGCCAAGATATTGTTCGCTTGTTCCGCTCTGATACGCAATGGCCGTATCAAAGAAGTTCACACCTAATTCCAATCCTCTTTTTATAATTTTACGGGACTCCGTTTCATCCAAAGTCCATGAGTGCTGACCGTTGGACGCATCCCCGAATCCCATACAGCCCATACAAATACGAGACACGTTTAAGTCTGAGTTGCCTAATTTTATATATTTCATCTTGTTTCTCCTTTAATCGGGGTTGTACCTTTTGTCACTGCCCACGCCATAGCAACCTGTGAAACAGAAATCCACACGTTTGAGGGGATGTAACCTCCTACTTCACAAGCCCCAGGCTATTCAGCCAATCTGCTACATCGCTATCAGGATCTGATGCCTGTGAGCTACTCAAAGAAAGTCCTTCCAGTACCTCTGCCTCCGGTTCCAGACTTTTGATTGTGTTGACCGTATTAGAAAGCCCACTTCCACCGCTGGTTACAAAAGGAACAATCCTTTTGCCGGACAGATCATAAGTATCAAAGAAGGTGTAGAGGATCATCGGCATATCACCCCACCAGTTAGGATACCCCACATAAATCACATCGTACTGCTCAAGGTTATCAATGCTGCCGGAAATTTCAGGTCGCGCATCCGTACGCTGCTCTTCTTGCGCTAAGTCTACAACCGTATCATAGTCATCACTGTACGGAGTTTGAGGAACAATTTCAAAGATATCAGAACCTGTTTGGTCTTTAATAGAATTGGCCACACTTTCGGTATTTCCTGACCAGGAGAAATATACGACCAACTCTTTTGCTCCTCCTGCCACTGATGACTCTGACGAACTTTGCTCTGAAAGGGAGGATTCCTCAGTATTATTCCCTGTGCCTCCGCAAGCCATCATTGCAAATGTCAATACCAAAGCAACCATAACAATTAATATTTTTTTCATAATGTAATCTCCTCCTATTCCCCATTTGACATCCGGATTTTATGACGCAGATAGTCCATGCGTTCCAGCTGTCGTTCTTTAAAATGAATTTCATCAAGCGCTGTCGCTCTTTTTTTATTCAGCATGTCAAGCCTTTGCGCTTCAGTATTTTTTTCTTCTAATAACAGCCGCATATAGGTTTCTACTTCATCTCGATTAAAACCAATGTCATGCAATGTCATAATCATACTCAGGCGCTCAATATCACGATCATCATATTGCCATGCTCCCATAACCTTTTTTACACTGCCGCACAATCCCCAACTCTCGTATTCCTGAAGAATTTCAATGGGAATGTGATAGCGTTCACTTGCCTCGTCAATGGTCATTCATAAACTCCTTTCCACAGGATAAAAAATATAGGTGCCACCTTTTCACACCTACATTTTAATTAACTTCTTTCGTAATGTCTAATACCTATGTTAAATTCTTTATAATGCCTTGAAAGCATTTTTAAGAAATTTTATAAACGCTGAAGTCGCGGCTCCAAACATCTGATTCTTCTTCCAGACTAACACAGATCCGGTTTCCATTGCCGGAGAAAGGGGAATAAAACATAAATCCTCATAAAAATTTGCTCCAAGGTCAAAACATAAAGCTGTACCAACTCCACTTTTGACCATAGCTGCCGCATTCATAATCAGATTATAGCTAGCCACAACATTTAATTCTTCATAGCAATCCCCAAACCAGCTGGCCAGCTCATTTTTTACTAACTCACGCTTTACCATTAATAAAGGAACATCTCTCAAATCTTCCGGTCTAACATATTCTTTTGCTGTTAAAGCAGAATCCTTACGAGTCAAAATTCCCCACTTTTCTTTTTGTGGCATACGAATAAACTCATATTTTCCAATATCTACAGGCTCTGTAAGCAGCCCTATATCTAAAATCCCCTTTTCAATTCGCTCCTTAATATCATCGGCAATGGCACTATGAATGCTAAATTGTACAAGGGAGTGCTCCTGCTGGAACGCTCTCATTTGCTCAGAAAGAAATCCCATGCTTTTTGTTTCTCCGCATCCAATGGCAATTTCACCTGAAAGCATATCATCCTTGTGCGAAAGTTCTTGAATTGTTTTATCAGACAGAGACACCATTTCCTGTGCCCGACGTTTTAATAGCATCCCTTCTTCCGTTAAAATAATGCTATGTTTACTCCTGTGAAACAATGTAACACCCAGTTCTTCCTCAAGTTGTATCAGCTGTCTGGAAAGAGTCGGCTGTGTAATGTGCAAAAGAGCGGCTGCCTTTGTAATATTTTCCTCTCTGGCAACCATCAGGAAATATTTCAAAACTCGAAACTCCATAGGATCCCTCCTCCTTTTTGCTTAATTATAATAACGCCAAGCTATACAATTGTTCTTAATTTTTTCGCCGGTACGCCGCCAACAACATAATTAGCCGGAACATCCTTTGTTACCACAGCCCCTGCTGCCACAATGGCTCCGTCGCTGATGGAGACCCCCGGTAAAACTGTCGCGTTCGAGCCGATCCATACATTCTTTCCTATGTGAATAGGGGCCAGCCGCATTGTAGCCCTATTGCTCGGTGAAAAATCATGATTAATGGTTGCTAGTACAACATTATGCCCGATTAAGGCCCCATCCCCAATGTAAATTCCGCCCTGATCCTGAAACTTACAGCCTGCATTAATAAATACATTTTTTCCTATGTGTATGTTCTTTCCAAAATCCGTAAAAAAGGGAGGAAACATGGAGAAGCTATTATCAATGCTTTCTCCTGTCAGCTGAGAAAACAACCTCCGTAAATCCTCAGGCTCATGATACGAATTATTGATCTCCATTGTAATTCTGATCGCATCCTGTGCAGCCTTATGCATGAATGCATGGGCCTCCGAACTTCCGCCAACCATCTTCCCACCATTTACGTGTTCTAAATATTGTTTTAAATTCATAGTTTTTATCCTTTCCCGTTCCTCTTCTTATTAAGACAATTTTAACCCCCAATCGTGCCATCAGCAAATACTTATATCAAATACTCAAATATGCTTTACAGACATATTTGGTTTGCATTATACTTAACCATAAATGGAGGGGATGCGATTATGGAATTGAGAGTACTTCAATATTTTCTCACACTTTGCAGAGAACAGAGCGTTTCAGGTGCAGCGCAGGCATTACATCTTTCACAGCCTACACTTTCAAGGCAGCTAAAAGATCTTGAAATCGAACTGGGGAAACAGCTTTTCATTCGGGGAAATCGAAAAATCACCTTGACGGAAGAAGGGATGGTTTTGCGAAAACGCGCGGAAGAAATCATGCAGCTTGTAAATAAAACGACAGACGAGATAAGCCTGTCCGATCAAGCACTTGCCGGTGATATCCACATTGGCGCCGGAGAAACCGATGCGGTCCGTTTCCTTGCAAGAGCAGAACAGAATCTCAGAAAAGATTATCCCTTGGTTCATTTTCATATGGAAAGCGGTGACAGTGTTGCGATTCTGGAAAGACTTGATAAGGGCCTTTTAGATTTTGCCCTTGTATTCGGAGAAATCGATTCTTCCAAATATGAATCTCTTGAAGTTCCATATCTGGATACGTGGGGCATATTAATGCGCCGGGATTCTCCCCTGGCTGAAAAAGAGTCCATCCTTCCTGAAGATTTATGGCATAAACCTTTGCTCATCTCTCGTCAGGAATACAGTGAAAAAACGTTATTCCCCTGGTTTAAGTGCGAACCCAGCCAGTTAAACATCATCGGAACCTACAGTCTGTTGTTCAATGCTTCTATCATGGTAGAGGAAGGGCTTGGATACGCCCTGGGACTCGATAATATCATCAATGTTTCCGGCAGCAGCAAGCTGTGTTTTCGCGCCCTGCTTCCCAAGATACAGAGCGGCACTCATATTATCTGGAAAAAATACCAGATGTTCACGAGGCCTGCTGAAGCATTTCTGGAACAGCTGAGATCCTTAGTTAACGGACGGGTACTGCTCCCTTGAAAAAGCCAGCAGGCAAATAGCTAAAAGGATAAGCAAAGCTTATGTCAGTGCTCCAAAGAATAGGATCAGCAAGATGATATTGTCTATATAGCTGATCATTTCCAGCAGCTGTTTATTCTGCGGATTTTCTTTTGTTTCCTTCAGTTTTTTCTTCAGAGCCACCGCTTCTTCCGGTGAAAAGTATCGGTTCAAAATCTTGGTTTCCTTTAAAAGGAGTAGCAGCCCAATATCGTGAGGAGAAGGCTCTCCTGCACCTGCAGCTTTTCGTAAGGTTTCTGCCAGCTCTTCCTTATAGCCGGTCTCCGGGATATATACGTCTTTGTACCCCATAAATCCCCCCTTTGCCTTTTCCGCTTTACCCTCTGCTAAGAGGGCTTCTCCCAAGTCTGTCATAAGCTGATTCAACCTTTTATTCGAAGCTAACAGGTAATCAGAGCAAACTCCATGGGTTGTACGAGGCTTTGATCTGAGATATTCATAAAAAGACCATATCGGTGCAAAGGTCTGGGGAAGCTCTGCGGACACAGTGATTTTCTTTCCTTCCATTTTAATGATATTATGCAGCAGCAAATCCATTAGGGCAGCTGCAACAATGCCTCCCTTTACTTCTTCTATGTGCATGGAGGGCAAATTTCCTCTTTTATCGTTTGCAAAAGCCAAGTATTCCTGAGCTATCAATTTTCTTTCCATTTCTATTCCTCATTATTTCTTTCTTATTTGCGTTACTGCGGAAAAATTTTCAAGACCCATAGCATCAACAGGGATAGGATGAGGGTAATACCTCCTACTGCAAGGGCCATCATAATTGTTTGATAAGGCCGCTTTCCCGTTTCTCTGGCTCTTTCGATTTCATCCAGACTTTTTCCTTCCATAAAGGCAAGGATTTCTTTGTAGGTCTGCATATCAAACTTCTTTTTCTCCCTTTCTACAAGGAGGGCGGTGTATGCCGCTATACCAAGGATAACAAGCCAGATGGCGATTCCAATGCTGGAAAGGAAGTGAACCAGGGGAATGGGTGTTAAGACTGTAGCAAGAAGCAATATGGTAAACATGATGCTTAACCTGCTAAAATTCTTTTGGTCTTCTTTTTGAATCTGTACTTTCATTTTTTCTGCATCTCCTTTGATTAATTGATCTAAAGAGACTTCAAAAACTTGGCTGAGTAAAATCAGACTGTTTACATCGGGATAGCTCTTGCCTGTTTCCCAGTTGGAAATCGTCTGTCTGGAAACAAATACTTGCTCCGCCAGCTGATCTTGAGATAAAGCTTTCTTGTTTCGGTAACTCCTAATCTGTTTGCTAAGTTCCATTCTGTCTCCTTACAACTCAAATCTTAATTCAAAAGAGAAAAAGCGTCTATCAAAGGTCTTTGACATCACTGTTTTTCCCACTGTTTTCCTATGTCAAAAGGCTTTGACATGACTGTATTCACGATCTTACTCATCAACGGATGCATGAACTGTATTAGTTCATTGATGGAAATATCATTTTTTTCATGTACTTTGTTTATTACAGCGATGAGCCCAGATGTAAAAAATTCAAAGAGATATTCCTTTTTTACATCGTTTTTCAACAAAGGAAGAACATCAAACAAAGATGTCTTGATGTTTTCTTTCATTCTTTGTTGAAAGGATGGATCTCCGTATTGTCCAACCAGAGCCGTCAGAGGTAATTGCTTTTTTTCAAAGATAGTAGATAACGGATACAAAAATGATTGGGTATCAAGCAGATTCAGCTTTCCTTCTTTGATGGGAAGGATGAGATTGTCCATTTGGAGCTTGAGGATGCTCTCCTCTTCCTGTTCCCGCAAATCATAAATATCGCTGAAATATTCATAAAAGGTACTGCGATGGCATCCTGCCCGTGTAGTAATTTGGCTGATACTGATTTTATCAATAGGCTTTTCATTGTTCAGTTCGAAAAAAGCATCAATTAACTTGTCTCGGGTTTGATTTTTACGTTCTGTTTGTGTAGCCATATTCCGTTCCTCCTGTTTCCACATTGAATTATCCGACACTTTGAAGAAATCTGTTTGTTGCTTTTACGTTTATCATCCAATACAATAAGAATATACTACAACTAGTCGGATTTTACAATAGGAGGTTGTAATGATAAAGTTTGAAAATGTTGTTCATAGATTTGGAAAAAAATCGTTAACTGGAGATCATATAAAAACAGTGCTCAACGGAATCGACTTTGCCCTAAAGCGTGGAGAAATTCTTTGTCTGCTGGGGCCTTCAGGCTGCGGTAAGACCACAATGGTAAATCTGATCATGGGAAACCTGGTCCCTTCAGAAGGTACGGTAACAGTCATGGGGGAACAGGCTCCCTATAAAAGTGTCCGAAAAAAAATTGGTTATATGCCCCAGGAAGACGCTCTCTATCATGATATTACAGCCATGGAAAATCTGATCTTTTTCGGACGTATGAATGGAATGAAGGGTTCCGGCATCAGAAACAGGGCAAAGGAAATGTTAGAGTTCGGAAGATTGGAGGAGGATGGGAAAAAAATGACTGCTGATTTTTCCGGTGGGATGAAGAGGCGGTTGTCTCTTGGAATCGCCATGATTCATGATCCCGATATGCTGATTTTAGACGAACCGACAGTAGGACTTGACCCAGATCACAGAAAGCGCATTTGGGATGAATTTGATCAGATGGCCGAAAAAGGGAAGACGATTCTGGTCACTACTCATGTCATGGATGAAGCAGAGCGCTGCGGCAAGATCGCTATGTTGTATCGTGGAAAGATCACAGCCACGGGCTCCCCTTCAGAAATACGCAGGCAGACCGGCTGCAGCACATTGGAAGAAGCTTTTATCGCATTGGAAAATCAAAGTAACCAGGAGGTAGGATACTATGACTAGGATGACTGCCATTGCAAAGAGAATATTATCTCAGTTCGTGCATGATAAAAGAACACTGGCATTACTGTTCCTTGCGCCATTGTTTGTGCTATGGATCTTGTCCATGCTCCTGGGCGCAAGCTCCTATACTCCAAAAATTGCCGTGGCAGACCTGCCCTCTGACTACATTGAAGCGCTGAAAAAACAAGATGCAGCCATCATACAGGCCAGTGAAACCAAGGCAATGAACATGCTGAAAGACGGCGAAATTGACGGGGTCCTTACCCTGCCGGAAGACTCTGCAACCTTGCAAGTGACCATAGAGGGAAGCGATCATACAAAAACTGCAGCAGTGCTCAGTACAGTTGCAGGCGCAACTTCTGAGTTTAGTAAGAACGCTCAAGACCAAATGCAGCAAAATATGGGTATTAAGAAATATATTCCAATCCAGGATACGCAGACCAATTATCTGCATGGCAGCGATGGCTGGGATAACTTTGATTTTTACGGCCCTACCTTTATTGGTTTGTTTATTTTCATCTTTACCTTCCTGACCAGTGGGATGTCACTTGTCAATGAAAAGAGCGCAGGCACTATGTCTAGATTTCTGGCAACGCCTGTAAAATCCTGGGAAATTCTAGGCGGGTATTCTATGGGATTTGGAGTGTTTTCCCTGGTGCAGATTGCAGTCATTGTAATCGTAGGATTGAAATTCATCGGATTTCCCAATGAAGGGAATGTGGCATTTGTGGTTTTAATCGCAGTATCTCTGGCAATTGCTTCAGTCACCTTTGGCCTGTTAGTGTCCGGCCTGGCATCAAGTGCGTTCCAGGTCATCCAGTTAATGCTGGTATTTGTCGTACCACAGATTCTGCTTTGCGGCCTGTTTGATCTTTCCAATACCCCAGGTTGGATGCAGGTCCTGTCAAATTGTTTGCCGTTGACCTACGGAGTAGATGCAATGAAAGAAGTCATGCTCAAGGGCTCGGGCATTGATATGATCTGGAAAGACCTTCTTGTTGTATGGGGATTTACCATTGTCTTTTTTACATTGGCAGCAGTAAAGTTCAAAAAGAAAAGGGCAAGGTAGCTGATGCGGGCAGGCATATTGGCAAAATAATTTTACTCTTAATTTTCACCATAGTTTTGCCGATAATATATCAAGAATAAAAGATTCGGAGGAGAACAAATGGAAATTACAGGCCGTACTTATTTTGACAATATCCAAGGGACTTTATTTACGCCAATGAATCAGGGCAAAAATATGAAACCTGTTGAATCAACGCAGGAGCAAGGACAATTTTCTAGAACCGACCGGTTGGAATTGAGTCCGGAGGGAGAAGCACATCGAGATACATTGCATATTACGGATGAAGTTACGATTGAGATCCCAAGAGCATGGACGATTATGGGCGAGACAATGGAAAGCCATGGAAACAACTTAAAAAACAGTTTGGAAAAAGCGGATCAACTAAACTTATCCTGCGGGGAGCACATTGAATTTATAAAAAACGAACAGAGAAAATGGGTAGAGGCGATTCGGCAAAATGATCCGGAAATGTTTGTAGCATGGCTAAAAATCAGCCAGGATCATATACAAGCGGGGCAGCCTGAATTAGCAGGTTTACCATCGGACTTTACCATGCAGGATTTTTATGAATATGTAAAGTAAGATACTTCTTTGCCAGCGCCTCATCTCTGCGCACTTTATTACCTTCCCCATCTTTAAACTCAGCCAAACAATAAAGATCTGATACTCCATCTATGTTCTTGTTTACCATCCAGATTTCATCTCTGCGCAGCAATTCATTAGAAAACTGCCAAATGTCATGGGTAGTAAAAACAAGCTGAGCATTTTGCGTATTAATTTCCGGCGATAAAAAGGTCAATATGATATTCCGAACCAACAATGGATGCAGCCTTGCATTCAGCTCATCCACAAATAATGTTCCACCATTATCCAGTACATCTTTCAAAGATGGGTAAAGTGCAAACATTTTCAGTGTACCTCCGGATTCCTGTTTTAGCGGAATCGAAGCCATTTCCTGACCGCCCACCTTTCTATGGAGGGCATCAATCGTATAGCTCTTGCTCATATCTTTCTCATCTTCTGCCGATAATTCTTCCACTTCAAAATCTTGTATTGCCTCATCAAAGGATGCAAAATACTTTACTACGTTCTCCTGCACTTCCTTACTATCGGTAAATCCATCTGGCAGGACTCTGGAGCGGAAGAAATTTTCTGCCGGGTCACCGAAATCAATGATATCATTGTTTAAAAACCAATCTCTCACTTTCTTCAGTTTTGCAACACGCAGCTTTGCCCCCAGAGAGACAATAAGCGCTTCTTTATTCAATGATGCCTTAATATTCTCCACATGACTCTTGGAAAATCCATTCATCTCCAATTCTTCACCTTTTTTACGGTAAAACACAGTTTTATAATTGTTTCTTGCCGTTTTAGCCTTAGAATACAGCCATTCCTCCACTACCTCATCTGCTTTTAGAGAAAATCCATATTGGTATATTTTTCCGTTGTTCTCTGAATTGTCAACATAAAAAGCTTCAAATGTAGTCTCTTCATTACGGCTGTTATCATCAAACAGAAACGGTGTTACTTTCAAATAATCCGCCTCCTTTTTTCGGCGATTTTCATCCTCATCTCCAAATTTAAACGACTCTGCCACATAATAACTCATATAGTTAAATGCATCATACACATTTGACTTACCGCTTGCATTAGCACCATAAATCGCAGCTACCTTGAGTAACTTATCATTTGCGATAGCCACAACATGATCCTCATGTTCTGTTATTTTAGTCGCTGACAAATCCAACGACACCTCATCACAAAATGATTTGAAATTCTTAAATTTTCCCTATTTCATCAGTCCGTTTTCAGAAAGATAAGCATCAATCCCTTCCGTGTCTGATGCGCTGACAAACATTCCATCGTGAACATTGGCTCCGTCAGCATTTTCAGGGACAAAATCAATGGAGTTTTCAAACTGCTCTGTATCCATGGATGCGGACTGGGTAAACGGATAAACTTCAACACCGCTCAGGTCATAGCTTTCCAGGAATGTGCCGATAATCATAGGCGCTGTATGCCACCAGATGGGATAGCCGATCAGAATCCTATCATACTCATCAATAGATTCCGGCAGATTGGCAATTTCCGGTCTCATGTTTTCATCACGCTCTATCTTGGCTACATCGCCGGTTTCATTATAATCCTCTGGATACGCTTCTTTCGGTGTGATTTCATACAGATCTCCCCCTGTCTGCTCGGCAATGTGAGAAGCCATTTCTTTCGTAT